>JAFGKN010000271.1 GCA_016928605.1 Planctomycetota bacterium
CCGTCGACGAGCCACCCGGCCGGCGGAGGCTCGGCGCGGCGGGCCTCCGCGGAGCCCGCGGCGCGGCCGGAAGACATCCCAGGCCGCGGCGCGCGATCACCGGTCCCGGCGGACGGCTCGGGCGGGCGCGTCTCGGGCCGAGCGGCGGGGGAAGCTCGAGAGTCGTGTCCGCCGGGGGACCGGCCGGATCCCGCGGCCGGCACGGTCCCGCCCTCGGAGAGTGCCAGGAGCGACCGCCCGAGGTGCTCGACCAGCGACCGCGCGGCGGCGCGTTCCTCTCCTCCTGTGATGGGGCCGGCTCCTCCAGCGGACTCGAGCGCCCGCGGCCAGGAGTCGATCGCCCGGGCCGGCGTTGCAGCCCCGTCGTGCTCTCCGCTCCCCGCATCCCCCCCGAAGAGGCCCGGCAACCCGCCGTCGGCTCGCGGCTCCGCCCTGTCGTCACCGCCGCCGGGGCCGGCTTCCGCCCCCCTCGGCCGGAAGGAGGGCAGCAGCTCGAGGTACCTATCCACGGGCCAGGTCGAGCTGAAGTGGAGGGCGGCGACCGCGGCGACGAGGAGGAGGAGCACCGCGAGCAGGAAGACTCTGCGTTGCGGCCCGGCGCGCCTCTGGCCGGACGCCCGCGGGGCGGCGTCCTTCGCGTCCTGGGGGGGCGGATCGCTGTGGCTTGCGGCCAGCACCGGATCGAGGTCGCGCAGCCGGATGAGGAGCCTCTCGTCTCGAGGCGCGAGCTTGAGCGCGTGGCAGATCATCTCCGCGGCGAGCTTGCGATCCCCCTGCTGCTCGTACTCGAAGGCCAGAGCGAGGTACTGCTCCACCGCGTTCTGCGCCTCCGGGGTCTTCTCGAGCATGCAGGCGAGATGCTCGTGCTGCCATCCCTTCACGCCGAGCAGGGAGCGCAGGATCTTGGCCGCGCCGCGCGCTTCCTTCAGCCGTCCCTCGTCGATGAGCCGGAGCACATGCGCGTTGACGAGGCCCACGGCCTCCTGCTTCCTGTCGTGCTGGAGCTGGAGCTTGACGACGCTCTCCAGCACATCCACGCTCTCGGGCCGGAGCGAGAGGATCTTCATGAGCCGCGCCACGGCCAAGGGCCACTGACCGTCCTGGGCGAGGGCGGAGTCGGCCAGTCTCCGCAGCTCGCTCAGGGCCTTGTCGCGCATCCCTGCCTTCTCGTAGAGCGCGGCGAGCTTCTCGCGGGCGAGGTCCTTGCCGATCATGTGGGGGAGGTTGTCCTCCAGCTGTGCGATCTGCTGGCTGATGCTCGACGGCGCGTCGCGAGGCGGCGGCGAGACAGAGATCCACCCCTTCTCGAGAAAGCCCTTGAGGGCCTTGCAGAGCGGAGGGAGGTCGACGCCCGAGGCGAGCCAGACCGTCCGCAGGGAGGCGGGATCCATGCACTGCTTGAGGATCTTCTTCTCGTCTTCGCCGCGCCTGTCGAGCTTCCGGAAGCCCAGGCTCGTCAGACGGATGATGGCGCGGTCGGAGTGCAGCTCCTGCCGGAAGACCTCCCACTGGCGCGTCCACTCCACCAGATCGTCGCTCACGGCTTTCAGATCGAAGCTGCAGGCGAGAGCCTTGCCCCCCGACCGGAAGAACTCCTGTGGAGGGGCGCCTCCGTAGCAGAGGAAGTAGGCATCGCTCCAGAAGACCAGATCGAGGAGCTCGTCCCGGACGAGCTTCTGGATGCGGGCGACGTACTCCTCCCTCGTGAGGACCTTCCTGTCCGCCAGCACGTCGGAGAGATCACGGCTGCGGGTGCGCACCTCCTCCAGGGCGTCGTGCAGGGTCTCGACGTCGACGATCCCCTCGCTGAGCAGGGCGCTCTCGATTCCGATGCCGCTCCGGTCGCCGACCGAGAGCAGCCGGACCCCTCCGCCGGAAAAGTAGATCACCTTCTCTTCGGGGCCGTCGCTGACCTGGAGCGTGAAGACTCCGGTGTGCTCCTCGACGTTCTGCAGGATGTCGCGGAGCACCTTCGGACTGAAGCGGATGTCTCCCGGCTCGCGGCTGCTCATGTCCTCTCGGCCCCAGGACCTGTCCGGAAACCCCCTCCCCCGGATGTCCCCCCGGCAGCGACCGTTCGGGCAACTGGGAGCGATGCGCGCCAGAGCGGATCGCCAGATGCCGCCCGAGGGCAGCGTGCGGATCACCCTCTGCGCTTCTGCTCGCTCGAGAACCACCCCGCGGGGACTGCACGGTCACTCAAAAGATAGCTTTCGCGCGCTGAGGCCGCAAACGGGGCCGGGAAGCGCAGGCGAGGTTCCGCTCACGACCGCGCGATGAAGGTCCGGGAAGATTTCCACGGGATCCGGTTCGCAGGCTGCGGCGGTCGGAGCGGGGCCGCCCTGCGCCCGGGGAGCCTTTCGAGTCTCTCCTCCATGCGGCGCCGGCGGATGGCGCCGAATCCCTGCTCGCGGCGCAGCACCGCGCTCTGGTGGTCGATCCGGAAGCTGATGGAGAAATGAACCGCCGCCGAAGAGCATCCTGAAGGCCGGAGGCGCGGCCGGCCGCCTCGATCTGCCCGCCGGGGAGCTGCGAGCTTTTCTTTGCCTCCTGGCGCCGGAGGCCCTTACAATTCCCGCAGAGACGCGGGGCGAGCCCGGCTCGGCGCCGCGAGCGAGAAAAGAGACGGAGATCTTCGAATCGGCGGTTCTCCGGGGCTCCGGCTGGAGGCTGCAGTCTTCGGGGAAGAGGCTGGAGGAGGTCGAGCATGACTCAGCAGTATTCCTTGTGGGCCGGAGGAGCCGGCCGCGTCGCCGGCGCACTGTTCTTTTTTGCGTCCCTGGCGTTCTGGGGCTCGAGCGCCGCGCGCGCGCAGACCTCGAAGGACGATGCGAAGCCCAGGCTCGGGCTGGACTCGGCGCGGGAGGCTCCCTCCGCGTCCGACTTTCTGATCAAGGAGTCCCGGCGCGCGAGAAGTCCCTACGAGACCGACGAGCCGCGGGGCCGGCCGCGCTTGCCGCACTACGGGGTGATCTCTCCCTACTACATCCCCGCGCCCGCGTGGGGCTGGTACGCGCCGCAGACCTACAAGCACGATCTCTATCCGCCGCCCGTGGTCGTCGAGCCGCGCCTCGGCATGATGTACACCTATCCGTACTCCTGGCAGATGGGCATCCAGATGCCCGTGGAGGAGAACCCCCTCTACACCTACTCGCTCGGCTCTTTCCAGGGCGTCGTCCGCTCTCCGCAGCAGCCTGTGTGGCTCTACGAGCAGATCGAGCGAGGAGAGCTCCTGAGCGACGATCCCTACGGCGCCGCGCTGATGAGGGAAGGGAAGTTCAAGGCCGCCGGACGGATCCAGGCGGAGGGATTCCGATCGACGGATGACCCGCGCTTTCCTCTCTATCTCGCCGAGTCGCTGTTCGGGCTCGAGAAGTACGAGCACGCGGAGCTCGTCCTGAGGCACGCGCTCAGCCAGGAGAGCGCCTTCGACGTGCTGCCCGACGATGTCGCCTCGCACTTCTCCTCTCCCGCAGATTTCGCAGCGCGCGTCGAGAAGCTCCTGCAGGCGAAGAAGGCCGATCTTCTGACGGCCTATCTCCTCCTCTTCTCGGATGACGGATCGCGGGGGCTCGACATGCTCGTCCGCCTGATGGATGCCCACCCGAAGGACGATGTTTACGGCAGGCTCTACCGGCACTACCTCGCCAAGGCGTTCGGCCGGAGCGAGGAGCCGCCGGAGGCGCCGGCTCCCGCCCCCAAGAGCTGATCCACGATCCAAAATGAACCTGAAGATCGCCTCTCTCGCCCTCGTGGCGAGCGCGCTCTGCTGCGCGGAGTGCCTCGCCCTCGACACCGACGTCTTCTCCGCCTCGCAGCCGCTCGCGGATGCCCGCCTCGAGGCGGCTGTCACGCTCGACAGCTACCATCCGTGGGAGCCCTGCCGCGATCTCGCATCGTGGGAGACGAGGGCGGCGCAGGTGCGCCGGCAGATCCTCGTGGCGGCCGGTCTCTGGCCGATGCCTCCGCGGACTCCGCTCGAGCCGGTGATCCACGGCCGGATCGACCGCGGCGAGTACACGATCGAGAAGGTCTTCTTCCAGAGCCTGCCGGGGCTCTACGTCACGGGGAGCCTCTACCGGCCCTCGGCGGACGGCGGGCCGAAGCGGCCGGCGGTTCTCAGCCCGCACGGCCACTGGGCGAGCGGCCGCTTCTACCGGCGGGGCGAAGGCGAGGCGAAGCAGCAGATCGAGGCGGGCAAGGAGA
>JAFGKN010000272.1 GCA_016928605.1 Planctomycetota bacterium
AGATCGCCGGCATCGCGATACGTTTTTCCATCGTCGCTCACGAGTATGCGGATGGCGGCGGGCCACGTCACGCCAGCGACGCCGGCCGCGGTGGTGAGGGCGGCGCCGGAGATCGGCTGGACCTCCCGCAGATCGAGAGTCACCGCGGCGTAGTGAGCGGACTGCCACCCCACCGTGCCCTTCTGCGTCCAGAAGTACGCGGCCGTCGACTGCCCGTCGGTGAGCTGGACGCCGTCGTCCGGATCGGTGCAGTGGACGTAGCTGGGCGCGGGCTCCAGCGCGTACTTCGCTCCGCGGGCGATGTTCTCAGGAAGCGGGCCGCTCTCCCCGAGGAGAGCTGCGGACAGGGCCGTGCAGAGGATGGTCGAGCAGATCATGTCGAGCCTCCTGGTTGTCCTCGGGCCGGGCAGACGCGCGAGATGCAGTCGTCGGGCTTCCATCGAGATGCAGCCTCCTCTGAATCTCGGCGAAATCATGTCCTTCTGCAAGGACTTGTCGGGTCCCTTGGCCGGCGCGGCGCGCGGTGGTGGAGGGGAGCGCCTCCGGTTACAATCGCCACCGAGCGGTGACTACACCAGCCGCTGCGGTCATGTGCCTTTCCAGGAGGACGCCATGTCAAGAGAACTCACGCGGCGAGAGCTGCTCCGCAGGACCGCCCTGGGCGGCATCGGGCTCTGCCTTCCGCTGCCCGGCGTGCTCGGTTCGATCGAATCTACGAACGAGCGCCTGAACGTCGCCTGCGTCGGGGTGGGAGGACGGGGGCGCGCCAACCTGCTCACCGTCGCCGGCGCGAAGGAGAACATCGTCGCTCTCTGCGATGTGGACGAGGACCGAGCGGGCGAGTCGCTCTCCATGTTCCCGCGCGCGAGGAAGTTTCACGACTTCCGCAAGATGTACGATGCGATGCACAAGGAGATCGATGCGGTGGTCATCAGCACGCCGGACCACACCCACGCCCCGGCGAGCCTGATGGCGATGAAGCTCGGCAAGCACTGCTACTGCGAGAAGCCGCTGGCTCACTGCGTCCACGAAGCGCGTGAGATGGCCCGGATCGCCGCGGAGAGCAAGGTCGCCACCCAGCTCGGGACGCAGCACCATGCCCGGAATGCTCCGCACCGCACGGTGGAGCTCATCCGGTCGGGAGCCATCGGCGAGGTCCGCGAGTGCCACACCTGGATCGGCGGCGAGCGCGGAGGCGGCGACCGTCCCACGGAGACGCCGCCCGTTCCGGAGCACCTGAAGTGGGACCTGTGGCTCGGCCCGCGTCCCTACCGGCCGTACCACCCGACGTACGCGCCCTACGGCTGGCGCTTCTGGTGGGACTTCGGCACCGGCGAGACGGGGAACAACGGAGTGCACATCCTCGACATACCGTTCTGGGCCCTGAAGCTCCGCCATCCGCTGACCATCGATGCGGAAGGGCCGCCGGTGCACCCCGAGACCTCGCCCCGGCGCATGCACGTGCGCTTCGAGTTCGCCGCGCGCGACGAGATGCCGCCCGTCACGCTCCACTTCTACCACGCCAAGGACGGCCCTCCGATCCTGGCGGAGCACAAGCTGCCGCACTGGGAGTCCGGCTGCCTCTTCGTCGGAGCGAAGGGGATGCTGCTCTCCACCTACGACAACTGGAAGCTCTTTCCCGAGGAGGAGTACGCCGACTTCCGCATGCCGCTGCCGTCGATTCCGGACTCGATCGGGCATCACCTCGAGTGGATCCATGCCTGCAAGACGGGCGCTCCCACCACCTGCAACTTCGACTACGGAGGAGCGCTCACGGAGCTGGTCCTTCTCGGCAACGTGTCGTACCGCGCCGGCAGGAAGCTGACCTGGGATTCCCGCAAGCTCGAGGCCGCCGGCTGCCCCGAGGCGGCTCCTTTCATCAAGGAGGAGTACCGCCCGGGCTGGTCGGTCTGACCGCGATGGCCGCGGATGAAGGCCCGCTGAAGACCGGAAGCGTTCTCGAAGCGGCCGCCGCTCAGCCCGCGCGGAGCCGACCATGAGCGAGACGGACATCGTGATCAACAGGAGCTTGACGATCCCGCTGCGGGAGATCGAGCTTCGGTTCGTGACGAGCGGCGGGCCCGGCGGCCAGAACGTCAACCGCGTCGCGACCAAGGCGCAGCTCCGCTTCGATCTGGCCGGCACGCAGTCGGTCACCGAGGAGCAGCGGGAGAGGCTGCGGTCATCCCTGGCGCGATGTCTCGACACGAAGGGCATCCTCCACCTGAGCTGCCAGCGGACGCGAAACCAGCATCGCAACCGGGAGGAGGTGCTGGAGCGGTTCCGCCGCATGCTCCAGGACGCGCTGCGCCGCCGGAAGCGGAGGATCCCCACGCGCAAGCCGAAGAGCGCGGATGCCGATCGGCTGGCATCGAAGAGGCGGCGGCAGGTGATCAAGACGCAGCGGAGCCGAGTGAGCAAGGACGATGAGTGAGCCGAGGATGAGAGAGCGATCGCGAGCGAGGACGATGAGCGAGCCGAGGCTGAGGGAGCGATCGAGCGTCCGCTGGCTGCTTCTGGCGGTCTTCGCGCTGGCGGCGGTCGATGCCCGGGCCGAGGGGGCGCCGGCCGCGCGCCCTCCGGATCGCGCAGAGCCGGAGCGGCCGTTTTCCGCGGATCCAGCCGATCGCTGGCGAGCTCTCGCGGCAGTCGATCGATCCATCCCAGCCCCTCTGGCCGATCACCCCGGCAACATCTTCCTCGAGGCGGACCCGGTGAGCGTGCGCGCCGAGCCGAGCGTGCCCGCGTCGGCCGTCCGCTGGCGCGTCCTGGATGATCGCGGCGCCGAGGTGCGCAGCGGGACGCTCGACCGGCGGGAGTGGGACGGCTCCTCCGCGCTTCCGATCGGCGAGCTGGGCGTCGGGTGGTACCGCGTCGAGTTTCTCGACGCCGAGGGCGCCGTCGTGCGCTGGACCTCGGCGGCTGTCCTCGCGCGGCTGCGCGCGCCGATCCCGCAGGACTCTCCGGTCTGCGTCGACTCCGCCGCGGCCTGGTTTGCCCAGAACGATGCCGCCGGGCAGGAGCGGCTCGCGAGCCTCGCCGCGCTCGCCGGCGTGAACTGGGTCCGCGACCGCATGCGCTGGAGCGACATCGAGACGAAGCAGGGAGAACTCGCCGAGCGGACGAGCTACGACACATCCGCGGAGGCACACCGCCGCCACGGCCTCAAGGTGCTTCAGGTGTTCCACCAGACGCCGGGCTGGGCGGTCGATCGGACCCTCGGCGGGGACCGCGGCCGCGGGAGATTCCCCCGCGACCTGCGCCACATCTACTCCTTCTGCCGCGCGATGGCCGTGCGGTTCCGGGGCTCGGTGCAGGCCTGGGAGCCGTGGAACGAGGCGAACGTCGAGACCTTCGGCGGCCACACGGTCGACGAGATGTGCTCGCTGCAGAAGGCCGCCTGGCTGGGATTCAAGGCGGGCGATCCGGAGCTGATCGTCGGCTGGAACGCGTACGCGGCCGTGCCGACCCGGCTTCACGCGAGAGGCCTCCTCGTCAACGACGCGCTGCCCTACTTCGACACCTACAACATCCACACCTACGACCGCGCAGACTCCTACCTCGAGCTGTGGGCGCCGGCTCGCGAGGCCGCCGGCGGACGGCCGCTCTGGATCACGGAGAGCGACCGCGGCATCCGCTACCAGACGGAAGGGCCGTGGTATGACCTCTCGCCGAGCGACGAGATCCTCAAGGCGGAGTTCATCGCGCAGTCCTACGCGAGCAGCCTCTTCGCGGGCTCCGTGCGCCACTTCCACTTCATCCTCGGACACTACGTGGAGACGCACAACGGCGTGCAGTTCGGCCTGCTGCGCCGGGACCTGACGCCCCGTCCCGCGTACGCGGCGCTGGCGGCGGTGGGGCGCTTCCTCGCCGGCGGGCGCTGCCTGGGACGGCTTCCCGAGAGGCTTCACGCTCACCTCTACGCGTTTCGCGCGCGGCCGGACGGCAGCGAGAAGGACGTCCTCGTGGCGTGGGCCGAGAAGCCGGTGGAGTGGGCGGACCGAGGCCGGACGAGCGTCGAGTGGCGCCTTCCCGGCGGGTTGCGGGCGGATGCGGTGTTCGACTATCTCGGCCGGCGCGTGGAGGGAGATCCTCCGGAGGAGCTCACCTCGCGCGCGCTCTTCATCATCCTGCCGGCGGGCTCGTTCGAGAGGATGCCGCTCGAGGCGCCCCCTGCGCCGAAGCCATCGCCGCGAGCGCCATCCGCCGCATCGACCATCGTCCTCCAGGCCCAGCTGCCGAGGGACCGCGCGCGGAGGATCCCGGAGCAGGGATGGTCTCATGGTCACGAGTACGTGTTCGATGCAGGCCAGGAGGTCGAGCTGGAGGTTGTCGCCTACAACTTCGGGCCGAAGGAGGCCGCCGGGGAGATCGTCCTCGAAGCGATGCCGCCCGCCGCGAAGGTCCGCCCCGAGCGGTGGAGGCTTTCCCTGGAGCCGATGGGCCGCATCGCGCAGAAGGTGCGCGTGGCGATCGCCAGCGCGCCGGCGGAGATCGCGGACGGCTGGATCATCTGGCGAGGTGAGTTCCACGGCTCCGGACGTCCCGTCCTGGGGATCCGTCCGGCGGTTCGCTCCCGGCCCTGACTCACTACCGGGCGAGGGAGAGCTTCCGCGGATCGGTGGATTCCGTCTCTTTCCCGAAAAGCGGTTTCCCTCCCGGCCTCAACCGAAGATACTATCGGCTTCTGTCATCCTCCGCCGACCGCCGGCGCGAGCCAGGCGGAACGCGGCGGATGAGAATGCAGACTCGTACCGATGAGTCCGCATCCAGGAAGGCCAAGCACGGCACGGCGGGATCCCGCTCGATCTCCGGCCGTGCTCATCGATACAAAGGAGGTGTCCCGGTGAAAGATCCGACTCGCGCCGATGTCCAGCGCGCGCTCGAGCGCTACGACGGTGTCCTGATGGAAGTGATGGGCCGCGTCCGGCGCGACTTCCTGCCGGGCAACTGGCAGTCTCTCGGCATCCATCCCACCGAGCGCGCTCTCTACGGAGCCCGTTTCGGGGATCTCGCCGAGCTCTGGTTCCACGCCACGGAGCCCGCGATCGGCGGCTACTCTCAGGTCGAGGGGCTCACCATGGTGAAGGACCCCGACGCCATCTTCTTCCTGCGGGACGCGGTCGAGGAGTGCGGCAAGGAGATCGTGGGGGCGGAGTATCACAAGAAGCACGGCCGCCTCGCGATGTTCAC
>JAFGKN010000273.1 GCA_016928605.1 Planctomycetota bacterium
CGCAGCCCGCTGCGGTTGCCGCTGCGGGTGCGGATGCAGCTGCGCATGCGGCTGCGGGTGCGGGTGAGGACTCTGATGCGGACTCGGATTCCGATTTGGCTTCGGGGACGGGCTCGGCCCTGCGACCTCACTGAGGGGAGCTCGAGACCGCAGCGGAAGCGGCCGGGCGGCAGCTCACCACCAGCGCGATGCCTCCGAGGATCACGGCGCTTCCGGCCAGCGTCCAGACGCCGGGCACCTCGTCGATCGCCGGCAGCAGCGCGGCGAGCCCGGCGGCCACGACAGGCTCTCCAAGGGCGACGACGTTGACGACCGGCGCGGAGAGCCACCGGAGCGTCCAGTTGAGCAGGGTGTGCCCGAGGAGCCCGGGCCCGAGGGCGAGAGCGCCGAAGATGATCCAGTCCGCGGCCGGCCAGGGGGCCAGCCTCGTCCCCGCGGCGAGCGACAGGCCGAGGAGCGCGACAGCCGAGAGACCGTAGACTCGCGTGACGTACGCCCAGAGCGTCGTCTTCTGGCGGAGGCGCCGGCCGATCACGAAGTATCCGGCGCCGGTGGCGGCGCCCCCGATCGCGAGCAGGTTGCCGCCGAGCCGAGAGGTTCCCTCCCCGCCGGCGTCCTCGCAGGAGATGAGGGCCACGCCCGCCACCGCCGCGGCGATGCCCAGCCACTGCCCTCCGGTGGCGCTCTCGCGCAGGAAGAGCGCGGCCCAGAGCGCAGCGAAGAGCGGCATGGTGTTGACGAGGACGACGGACGCGGCGACGGTCGTCATGGAGAGCGACGTGATCCAGCAGGCGAAGTGAGCCGCGAGGCACACGCCTCCCGCGGCGGCGAGGATCCACTCGCGGGCACCGAAGGCATCACCCCGCGCCGAACCACTCCGGCCGGCGATCCAGAAGCCCCCCGTGAGAGCCGTGCTGAAGAGCATCCTCCAGAAGGCGATCGCCAGCGCGGGGGCGGCGGCGAGGCGGACGAGCGGCCCGGCAACCCCGATGGCGAGGACCGCCAGGGCCAGCACCGCGATGAGGGCTGTCCGTGATGGTGCGAGCGGCGGCATGACCCCAGAGTAGAGCAGCGCGGCGGCCGGTTTTCACCTGAGAATGCGGCGGATCCTCCGTCCAGGCCACGCTGCTCCGCAGCGGCCGGCCGGTGCTCCCGGCGGGATCAAAGGAGCCTGCCCGGAAGGAGACAGGCGGCGGGTTCCAATCCGGGCAGGCCGATCGGGGGAGGATCCAAGAGGCTCACTGATCATCGGACGATTCCATGCGGAGCGGGCGCAGGCGATCGCTGCCGCCTCGCCGGCGGCTCCGCAGGGTGAGGCCGGCTGCGAGGGATGTCCCCCACAGGCCCCCCCAGAGCCAGATCGATGATCTACAGAGGAGCGGGGGCCCCTCGCTCAGCACGAGCGTGGAAACGATCTCTTCGAAGGAGCTCTCGAGGCGCGCGTACTCCTCGGACGCCGAGGAGAACCCGAGCACGTAGGTGCTCCGCCCGCTGATGACGTACTGGAGCTGCTCGGCGCTCTCCGCGCTCGTCTCCACGCGGGCGCGGATGCGGTACGCCGGCTTGCCATCCAGCTCGACGATCCGAACATCGAGGATCTCGAACCGGAGGATGCCTTCCGCGTCGCGGAGGCCGGCTTCGATGCGGCGGCGAACGGCTCCCGCTCCGAAGCGGTGGACCGCGATGGGCAGGGGATGCGCTGCGAGCGCCAGCTTCGCCACGGCGGCGCCTTCCTCCTCGCGCGTCCAGACCCTCGCGAGGAGATCCACGTCGGCAGAGCTGGAAAGGGCCAGCGCCTCGCCGCGAGCGGCCGCGTGATCCTTCAGCGTCCAACCCTCGGGGAGCGTGAAGCGGAGATCCTCGAACCGCTCCGCCGAGGCCTTCGCTCCCGCCGAGGAGGCGGCCACGATGAGCATCGACAGGAGGAGCTTGCGGATCTTCCCCATGACCACCCCTCTCGAGACCTCCGCAGAGGCCTCCATCCAGGACCCGGACGGCGAGGCGCCCGGCGCGCGGATCAGCGGCCGGAGGCCGATCTACCCCCGAGGCAGAACGTTTCCGGCCGCTGGCTTCCGCGCGGATCCCAGACCTTCACTTCGAATCTTCTGTGGTTTTTTGAGAAGTTGGGCTCGGGTTATCGCCCGAGCCCAACCCTCCCGCAATCCGTGGATCCTCGGCGGATCCAGCTTCCCCGGCCCGCACCCGGCGATCCCTCAGGATCCCCGTGGCGAGCCGCTTGGAGCGAGCGTCCCCCGCTTCGACCGGCGGGGGTGACTTCCCGAAATCGCTCGCGGTTCCCAGAAGTATTCCCCAGGATCCCGGAACGTGCAAACGCGTTACCGGCGCCGGGGGCTCGGCACGCCTAAGTGCTTTTATCAGCAGGGCCTTCGCCCTTCCCGGAACCGCTGTCCCGCGGGCTCTCGGGCGGGGTGATCCGCGGCAGGGGGAACCCGGAGGCCTGGAGGAGCTCCTCCTCCAGCCAGCTCAGGTAGTGGAGCAGGGCGAGGTCCTCGGCGCGCGGGTGCGAGGCGTCGAAGGCGTCGTCGCTCCAGTCGTCCTCCTCGATCTCCAGCTCCGTGCCCAGCACGAGGCGCATATCGTTCACGAAGCCGAGCCACAGGTCGTAGTCCTCCGCGCGCACCGTGATCTCCGCGCGCAGCTGCTTGACCCGCATCCGCCGCAAGCTCTTCTCGAAGGCCTCCACGCCTGCGAGCTTTCTGCGCAGGAGATCCTCTCCCAGGAGCCTGCGGTACTCGCGGTCCTTCGCCGGATCGCGGTACGCGCGCGGAAAAAGCCGCAGGACCGTGCGGTCGCTGAAGTCGGGATCCGTGAGCAATCGGCGGATTCTCTCGGGAAGAGACTTGAGGACGAGAGCCTCGTAGAGGTTGAGAGACACCGCCACGGTGCCGTCCTTGCGCCGGCTCACCTTCAGCATCACGCGTCCTGTTTCTCGAGAGTGGCCTGCAGGCCGTACTGGTGAAGACGCGAAACGTAGTACTCCGCCTTCTCGCGCTCGACCGAGGCGACGATGGACCTCCCCTCGTTGTGAACCTGCAGCATCAGCTTGGTCGCCAGCTCGATCGAGTAGCCGAAGAGCTTCTGGAACACGAACGTCACGTAGGACATCAGGTTGATCGGATCGTTCCACACGATCACGTTCCAGAGCCGGTCCGGAGAGACGAGGGAATCGGTCTCCGTCGTGGTCTTCTCCCTCGTTCCAGGCGACACACCGCCCGAGAGCACAGGTCCAGTTCCGTTCGGTTCTTCCATCTCTCTACGCCGGCCCGGGGAGCGCGGAGGCCCCGCCTCCCGAGCCGATCCAGCGACTCCGCCGCGGCCGGCGCCCAGCCGACCCGCCGCCGCCGCGCGGCTTGCGCTCATTGTACCGCCTGCGGCGCGGCGATGTCAGCCTCTCCTTCGCTGCGGGCCACGATGGCGGCGCAGGTCGTGTCGCTCCAGACGTTCACGGCGGTCCGGAGCATGTCCAGCGGCCGATCGACCGCCAGGAGGAGCACCACGCCGTCGAGAGGGAGGCGGAGGGCGCTGAGGATCGTCGTCATCATCACCAGCCCGGCGGCTGGGATTCCGGCGGCTCCGATGGAGGCCAGAAGCGCCGTGATCACGACGACGAGCTGGCCGCCAAGCGTGAGCTCGAAGTCGCCGGCGCTCGCGTAGTACTGGGCGAGGAAAATCACGCCGACGCACTCGTACAGCGCGGTGCCATCCATGTTGATCGTCGCCCCGAGGGGGAGGACGAACGCGCCGGTCCGGTTGCTCACCCCTCCGCGCTCTTCGACGGACCGCATCGTCTCCGGCAAGGTCACGGCGGAGGACGCGGTGGAGAAGGCGGTGACGAGGGCCGGCATCACGCAGCGCGCCCAGCGCAGGGGACGGACGCGGGCGAGGAGGAGCAGCATCAGAGGCAGGGTTGCGCAGGCATGGATCAACAGGGCGAGGACGACCGTCAGCATCAGCTTGAGAAGCGGGATGAAGGGCTCAAAGCCGCTCGAGCCGACGACCCGCGCGATCAGCGCGAAGACGCCCACGGGGATGAAGAGCAGGACGAACTCGGCGACCTTCATCATGACCTGGAAGCCCGCCTCGAAGAGGCGGCGCAGCAGGTCGCCCGAGCTCCCTCCCACGCGGGTGATGAAGGCGCCCAGCAGGAGGCTGAAGAAGATGACCTGCAGGATCTGCGCATTCTCGCCGAAGGCGGCGAAGACGTTCTGCGGGATCATGCGAAGGAAGATGCCCAGGAATCCCTCGTCGGGCGCCAGGTCTTCCCTCTCCACTCTCTCGGCGAGGTCGAGCTTTGCTTCCCAGCCCGGCTGGATGACCTGAACGAGCACGAGCCCCACGAGGATGGCGAGCAGGCTGGTTGCGACGTAATAGGAAAGCGTCTTCACGCCGATGCGGCCCAGCGAGCGGAGGTTTCCCAGGCTGGCCACCCCTGTGACGAGCGACGTCAGGATGAGGGGCACGATCAACATCTGGAGCAGGCGGCGAAAGGCGTCCGCCAGGAAGCTCAGCGGGAGCAGCGCCCGCGCGCGCGGCGACGACGCGGCCCACACCACCTGCCCCCGCGCGGGGACCTCGACGCCGTCGCGCTCGACGCTCAGGCTGACGCGCGCCCCGTCCGGCCAGCGGGAGAGAAGCCTCAGGAAGGCCTCGGCGCTCGCCACCTCCCTTCCCCCCACCCGCACCACGCGGTCGCCCGCGCGCAGCGCGAGAGGCCCCTCCGCATCGCCCGCATCGACCTGAGCCCGCGGCGCGCTCCGGTCGACGGCGATGCGCTCGGCCGGCTCCACCTCGACCCTCGATCGCCGCGTGCCCGCGGGCTCAGCGGCATCGCGCTCGATCCCGGCGAGCCGCGGCCGCGGATCGAGCCCCTGGAGGGCCATCCCCACCGCGATGCCCAGCCCCATCGCGAGGAGGATCTGCCAGTGGATCTTCCATCTCCAGATCTTGAGCCAGCCCATGGAGTCCCTCTGGTAACCGATGGGACAGCGAAGTTCCAGAGGAATCGACGGCGGACAGAGCCGCGGCCGCGGCCGCGGCCGCGGCCGCGGCCGGAGCCGC
>JAFGKN010000274.1 GCA_016928605.1 Planctomycetota bacterium
GGAGACGGCGAAGGACTCGCCGCGGCCACGACTCAGCGTCCTCTTCATCGCCTCCGATGACCTGCGGCCCGATCTGGGCTGCTACGGAAAGAAGGAGGTCCTCAGCCCGAGCATCGACCGCATCGCCGCGAGCGGCCTCCTCTTCACCCGCGCCTACTGCCAGCAGGCGGTTTGCTCTCCTTCGCGTACCTCCCTGCTCACAGGACTGAGACCCGACTCGACGAAGGTCTACGACCTCGAGACGCATTTCCGCACGACGGTTCCCGACGTCGTCACCCTTCCCGAGCAGTTTCGCACCCATGGCTATCGGTCGGTCGGTCTGGGGAAGATCTTCCACGGCGGCCTCAACGACGATCGATCCTGGGACCAGTACGACGCCGCCTCGGGTCCCGGTTGGTTCCTGCCCGAGAACAAGGAGCTCCTCGAGCAAAAGCGGCGCGAGGCGAGAGCGAAAGGCCTGAAGGGGACCCAGCTCTCGCGCGCGGTGCGCGGCCCGGCCTGGGAGTCGGCGGACGTGCCCGACAGCGAGTATCCCGACGGCATCCTGACCGATGCGGCGATCCGGCAGCTCCGCGAGCTGAAAGACAAGCCGTTTTTCCTGGCCGTCGGCTATCGCAAGCCTCACCTGCCGTTCATCGCGCCGAAGAAGTACTGGGACCTCTACGATCCGGCGAAGATCGAGCTGTCGCCGATCGTCGATCCGCCGAAGGATGCGCCGCCGTGCGCGCTGACCGACTGGGGCGAGCTGCGCGCGTACCACGGCATACCTCGGAAGGGCCGCGTGACGGACGAGCAGGCGCGGAATCTCATCCATGGTTACCGCGCGTGCATCAGCTTCATCGACGCCGGCATCGGCCGGCTCCTCGACGAGATCGAGAAGCTCGGTCTCGCGGAGAGCACCATCGTCATCCTCTGGGGCGATCACGGCTGGAAGCTCGGCGAGTACTCGGCCTGGTGCAAGCACACGAACTTCGAGCTCGACACGCGCGTGCCGCTCCTCATCCGCGCGCCCGGGATGAAGGCTCGCGGCCGCCGGAGCCGCGCCCTCGTCGAGTACGTCGACATCTATCCCACGCTCTGCGAGCTGGCAGGCCTTCCGCGCCCCGCGCACCTCGAGGGAACGAGCTTCGCGCCGCTCCTCGACGACCCCGAGCGCGCCTGGAAGAGCGCCGCCTTCAGCCAGTACCCCCGCAGCCTCGGCGGCGTGGGGCCGATCATGGGATACTCGATGCGGACCGATCGCCACCATCTCGTGCGCTGGGTGCACCGCGGCCAGCCGGCGGGCGAGGCGGTGGCCCTCGAGCTGTACGACCACGAGACCGATCCGATGGAGACGGTCAACGTCGCCGCCCGGCCGGATCTCGCCGGCCTGGTCGAGAAGCTCTCCGCGCAGTGCATCGCCGGCTGGAAGGCCGCGCGCCCGGCGGCGGCTCCATCCCCACCGCGATGATCGCAGCAGGCACCGCACCCGCTCCCCCGAGTGTCTCGCCGTGAGGCGCGGCGTGGAGTGGGACGCTCCCGCCGCCGCCGGGGGCGAGCGGAGGTGGGCGAGAGGGCGATCGGAACAGTCCCGCGTTCAAAGCCCGTAGTCCGCCCCGCCGGGCATCCAGTCTCTGCTGATGAAGCCCCGGCTGTACACGCGGCATGCCTTGGCGTTCTGGAAGACCACGGCAACCGGCGAAAAAAGGTAGAGCGGGTTGATGTCGAGGCGTATGTCCTTGTCGTCACCATAGATCTTCTTCGCGTAGATCGAGAGGAGGAGGTCGGGACGAACCTCCGCTGTGTGCGCCGGGGCACCGAGGATGGCATCCACCTCTGACTTCGTCATTCCAAGCGCGATCCGGAACCCATCGAAATGCCGCAGGAGCTCGATGTTGCGAGCATAGTCGCTCTCGATACGCGCCGCGTAGTCATCGGTCATGAGCAGCTCCCAGACCACGCCTGGAATGTTCGGCTCGGATTGCGGTCTCGGGTTTGCGTACCTCTCGAGGACTTCCTCGATGTCGCCGCGCGAAAGTCGATCGAGACAGAGGATCTCGAGGATTCGGCTCTCGTCTTCCACGCCCCATGTCTTGGGGCGGCTCGCCGTTGTGCTCCGGTAGGCATAGCTTTCCACGTTCTTGGGGAGAGACCCCAGGATCCCTTCGAGGGCGCCATTGCGGTAAAGGCCGTAGAACGGTATGCCTCCCTTCGTATCGGGCCTGTTCTTCACGAAATAGGTGGTGAGGACGTACTCGTCTTCCTCCTTGAGGTACGTGAAGCAATGCTGGCCTGTCGTTCCCAGCAGCCTGGTTGCCACCTGCCACTGCGTTCCGCGAGCCAGGCGGAGAAGATCGGCAGGTTCCACCAGCTTCCGGCCCGTGATCGCCTCCGGTTGCAATCGGCTGCCGTCGCGGCAACAGCAGCCGATCGCGGTCAACGAGACCGCTTGCAGGAGTATGAACCGACACAGAAGGCGCATGGGCTCACACAGCTCCCCGTGTTGGACCGATGCGCATCATCGCGATCCGTATGTACATCATCGACGGTCTCTCCGACGCTCTGCGACACCTCGATGGCCCGACGGGATGCCTCGTCCAGCAGGGCTCAACCCCGGCTTCCGAGGCGCTCGACGGTTCGCGTCGGACGGCTCTTGGCGAGGTCGTGAGCCGCCTGGAGATTCACCCAGAACTCCGGGGTCGTGTTCAGGGCCTGAGCCAGCAGCCATGCGGTCTGGGGTGTCACGCCTCGCTTTCCCCGGATCAGCTCGTTGACCCGCTGCAGGGGAACACCGATATGAGCCGCAAATGCGACCTGAGTGATCCCCAGAGGCCGGAGGAACTCCTCCTCGAGGATCTCACCGGGATGCGTCGGTACTCTGCTCTCTGGAATCATGAGCGGCCTATCGGTCAGTCTTCAACAGCAGCGCGCCGCCCGCGAACGCAGGCAGCCGGAGGCCGCCGTCTTCTGGAAGCAATTGTCAGCCACCCTTACCCCGTCTGGCGATGAGCTCCCGAACCTCAGGGACGAGGTCTACGGGGACCTCCATCGCCGTGTGGTCAGGGGGTTCGAAGGAAGCCTCATCTTCCGCGACAGCCTCGTCGTCAGACTGCTTGTCGTAGTGCTCCAACACACGTCGGACTCGGTCCAAGTCCCACCCTTCGGGATGTCGGTTCTCGGTCATCGGTCCCTCCTTCGCCGTCTGCGAAGGGCCTTCTTCACTCTCGGTCCCGGCTCGTAGGCGGTTATCACGAACGGCGAGACCGGTGGGATGTCCAACACGTAGACGACTCGAAGATACCGCCCCGAAGCGGCCTGTAACAGAGAATCTCAAACCCGCCTAGTCTCCAAGGAGGATGGATTCACCACGGACGGGCGGAGGACACGGGGAGGAAGGAACTCTTCTCCGTGTCTCAGTGTCTCCGTGGTGACCTCTTCTTCCGAAGACAGCGGCCGAGGCCGCTGTCGCACGATTCCGCTCCGCAGGCCTCCTCGGAGCCTCGCCCGACGAGGCGAGACTCCGAGGGCCTGTACTCCTCTTCACCCGTCTCCGAAGAGCGTCAATTGTTGAAA
>JAFGKN010000275.1 GCA_016928605.1 Planctomycetota bacterium
CTCCCCCTCTACTGGTCCCCGGACCGGGGGTGGGGATCGCGGTAGCTCGCCGGCCTGGAGCCGGGACGCAAGCTCTTGTGGTATCTCGGCTTGTCTGCTCCGCCGGGCTCCTCCCCTCTCTTACCGGAAAACGCTCAGGTTCCCTGCGGCCTCCGCCCGATTCTATGGAACGGCCGCTCGAAGTTCCTTGCACTCGCGGGGAGAGGCCGTAAGCTTTCCGCGCCCGTCTCTCTCCCCCGCCCGCAGCTCAGAGGAGGTCATCAGGTGGCGAAATCCCTGGTCATCGTCGAGTCGCCGACCAAAGCGCGGACGATCGCCAAGTTCCTGCCCCGCGGCTTCGTGGTCGAGTCCAGCATCGGACACATCCGCGATCTTCCCACGACCGCCAAGGAGATCCCCGCCAGGTACAAGAAGGAGCCCTGGGCCCGCCTCGGCGTGGATGTGGAGAACGGCTTCGAGCCGCTCTACGTCGTCCCGTCCGAGAAGAAGAAGCAGGTCTCGAAGCTGAAGGCGCTCCTGGCCGGCGCCGACGCCCTCTACCTCGCGACCGACGAGGACCGGGAGGGGGAGTCGATCAGCTGGCACCTCTGCGAGGTCCTCCGGCCGCGGATCCCCCGCAAGCGGCTCGTCTTCCACGAGATCACCCGCGAGGCGATCCACGCGGCGCTCGACAATCCCCGGGACATCGACGAGCGGCTCGTGCAGGCCCAGGAGACACGCCGCATCGTCGACCGGCTCTACGGCTACGAGGTCTCTCCGCTCCTGTGGAAGAAGATCGCTCCCCGGCTCTCGGCCGGCCGCGTGCAGAGCGTGGCCGTCAAGATGATCGTCGACCGGGAGCGGCAGCGACAAGGCTTCGTGCGGGCCGTCTACTGGGACCTGTCGGCCACGTTCCGGACCGGGGACGGCGCGGCCTTCAGCGCGGCTCTCGTCGAGCTGGGCGGGAAGAGGATCGCCGCGGGGAAGGACTTCGACGAGCGGACCGGCCGCCTGCGCCCGGGCGCCCAGGACAGCGTCGTCCTCCTCGACGAGAAGGGCGCGCGCGACCTCGCCGCACGCCTCCGCGACTCGCAGTGGAAGGCAGTCAAGGTGGAGTCGAAGCCGTACTCCACGCGCCCGTCGCCGCCTTTCACCACCAGCACCCTGCAGCAGGAGGCCAACCGCAAGCTGCGCTTCTCGACCCGCGAGACGATGCGGGTGGCGCAGCGGCTCTACGAGAGCGGCCACATCACCTACATGCGAACCGACTCCGTCACGCTGTCGGAGGAGGCCATCTCGCGGGCGCGGGATGTGGCGCGCACGCTCTACGGCGCCGGCTTCGTGCCGCGCGAGCCGCGCCGCTACAAGACGAAGGTGAAGAACGCGCAGGAGGCCCACGAGGCGATCCGCCCCTCGAGCGACTTCCTGCGGCCCGAGGAGCTGCGCGCGGAGCTCGAAGACCGCGAGCTGAGGCTCTACGAGCTGATCTGGAAGAGGACCGTCGCGTGTCAGATGGCCGACGCCCGCGGCCAGAGGATCTCGATCCAGGTCGGCGACGGCGAGGCGCTCTTCCAGGCCTCCGGCAGGACGATCGAGTTCCCGGGGTTCCTGCGCGCCTACGTCGAGGGCGCGGACGATCCGCAGGCCGAGCTCGCGGACAAGGAGACGCTCCTGCCGCCCGTCGAGGCCGGCGATCCGCTCGAGGCCGCCGGCATCGCGTCGAAGGAGCACGCCACCCAGCCCCCGCCGCGGTTCACCGAGGCCGCGCTCGTCAAGGAGCTGGAGGCGAACGGCGTCGGCCGGCCCAGCACCTATGCCGCGATCATCGAGACAATCCTGCGCAGGGACTACGTCTCGAAGCAAAGCGGCACGCTCGTGCCGACCTTCACCGCCTTCGCGGTCGTCCAGCTCCTGGAGAGGTTCTTCGAGAGCCTCGTCGACGTCGGGTTCACCGCCGAGATGGAGGACGACCTCGACGCGATCTCCCTCGGCGAGATGGACTCCCTGCCGTACCTGAAGCGCTTCTACTTCGGAGGCGGCGAGAAGGAGGGCCTCGCGAACCTCCTGAAGCGCGAGATCGACCCGCGGGAGTCGTGCACCATCCGCCTCGGCGAGGACAGCCAGGGGCGACTCATCAACATCCGCGTCGGCCGCTACGGCCCGTACCTCGAGCGCGACGACGAGAGGGCGAGCATCCCCCAGGATCTGGCCCCCGACGAGCTGACGGTCCAGAAGGCGGAGGAGCTGCTCGCGAACGGGTCGGGCCCGCGCGAGCTAGGCAAGGATCCCGCGACGAGCGAGGCGGTCTACGTCAAGATCGGCCGCTTCGGCCCCTACGTGCAGCTCGGCGAGAACGGCTCGAGCGGCAAGCCGAAGATGAAGAGCCTGCTCCCGGGCATGAAGCCCGAGGACGTGACGCTCGAGGAGGCGTTGCGGCTCCTCTCCCTGCCGCGGCGCGTCGGCGCCGATCCCGACTCGGGAGAGGATGTCATCGCCGACTTCGGGCGCTACGGCCCCTACGTGAAGCGAGGGAGCGAGTCGCGCAGCCTCGCCGCGGGCGATGACGTCTTCGCCATCGATCTGCCGCGCGCGCTCGAGCTCCTGCGCCAGGAGAAGACCGGCGGCTGGCGCGGGCGGTTCCAGCCCCGCGTCCTGAAGGAGCTCGGCGCCCGGCCCGACAGCGGAGCGCCGGTCCAGCTCCTCTCCGGCCGCTACGGTCCCTACGTGAGCGACGGGGAGACCCGCGCGTCGCTCCCCCGCGGCCAGGATCCCGACCGCGTCTCGATGGAGGATGCCCTCGAGCTGCTCGAGAAGAAGAAGGCCGCGGGCCCGGCGC
>JAFGKN010000276.1 GCA_016928605.1 Planctomycetota bacterium
ACGCTCCGGCACCGGATCCGCAGGTACAACCTCATGCCGCCCGAGAGCCCCTAGCCCATCCCAGAAATGCGGCGGCGGATCGGACCGGCATCCTCCGCTTTTTCAGAGCGGCGCTTCATATTTCGTGCTATGCTCCGCCCTTTCCTTCCCGGATCCGTCCGTTCTCCAGGAGTACATCCCATGCCGACCGCTGGAACCGCTTCTTGCGTTCTGACCCGTTGCAGCTCGTGTGTCTCGATCCTCCTCGCGCTTTCCCTCATCGCGGGACGGCCGCGCGCCGCCGATGTGCCCGAGTCGAGCTCCACGCCCCCGGCCGCGAAGAGCAAGGAGCCGACCGCGCCCAGGATCCCGCCGAGCCGGGTGGCGGGCGCCCACATCATGATCTCCTACGCGGGCGCCCAGACGCCGATCCCCGGTGTCACGCGGACGCGCGAGGAAGCGGTCCAGCGAGCCAAGGAAGCTCTGGCCAAGGCGCGGCGGATGGACGCCAGCTGGACGGATGTCGTCCGCGAGTACTCCGACGATCCCTCCGGAGCGAAGAGCGGCGGCAACATGGGGGCGGTCTTCGAGGAGGGTCAGCTCCAGGGGCCGTACCAGGCGCTCGGCGATGCGCTGTTCGGCATGGAGATCGGCCAGGTCTCGGAGGCGGTCGAGTCGCCCTACGGCTTCCACATCCTCACGCGGATCCCCATCGTCGAGTACGCCGCCGCTCACATCCTCATCCAGTACAAGGGCAGCGAGCGGGCCGGCGCGGACGTCTCCCGCACCAAGGAGGAAGCGCGCGAGCTCATCGAGAAGATCCACGCCGAGGCGAAGCGCGAGGGCGCCGACTTCGCGGAGCTGGCTGCCGAGCACTCCGGCTGTCCGAGCGCCCAGAAGGGCGGCGTGCTCGGCGTCTTCATGGCGGGGCAGATGGTGCCCGAGTTCGAGCAGGCGCTCGCGAAGCTGAAGGTGGGCGAGATCAGCGGAGTCGTGGAGACCCCGTTCGGGTATCACATCATCCGGCGGCTCAAGATCGACCGCGTCGGCGCGAGCCATGTTCTGATCGCCTACAACGGAGCGATGCGCGCCAAGGACGGTGTCACGCGGACGAAGGAGGAGGCCCGCGATCTCGCCGAGAAGGTGCTCGCCGAGGCTCGGAAGCCCGGGGCCGACTTCGCCGCCCTGGCCGCGAAGCACTCCGACTGTTCGAGCGCGCAGAAGCGCGGCCGGCTCGGCCTCTTCGAGAGGGGCCAGATGATCGAGCCCTTCGAGAAGGCGGCCTTCGCGCTCGAGCCGGGCAAGATGAGCGGTGTGGTGGAGACACCGTTCGGGTTCCACATCATCCTGCGGACGGAGTAGGCGCGGGCCGAAGGCGGCTGCGGCTGCCGTTCGCGGCTCCGGGTGCCGCTGACGGCTGCGGCACGCCTTCCGCCAAGTTGCAAACGCCCCCCTGAGGGGGCCTCAACAAAAGGGCGCGGGTCGACCCTGTATACGATACGTAGCCCCTCGTCGTCCACCTCGATCCGCTTTACCAGGGAACGGATGATCTGCCTTCTTGTTTGCCACGTCGCGTCATCGAGCCCGCTTCGGAGTTGCTGTGCGAAGTCGTCGACCCGCGTCATCGCCAGGCGCAAATCGGCGCGGGCCTCGCTGTCTCGACGAACCGTCTCGAGCTGCCCCTGGAGCGATTCTATGCGCTGCTTGAGAGTGGCGCAACGAGCCGCGAATTCATCCTTGTCCACGAGACCCTCTTGGTAGGCATCGACCAGTCGTTCTCGGGCGCGCTCCAAGGAGCGGATGACTCGCTCGAAGCCATGGCGGTCGTTAGCGGCTTGTGCTACTGGAGGTTTCAGTCGACGCTCGTACTCCTGCTGAATGCGCGAGGGATCCTGAAGCAGTGCGCAGACGTCCTGCCAGACGGCAGCATCAACTACCTCGCCTCGCATCCCCTTTCGCTCACAGAGTCTCTCCCCACCCCAGCGGCCAGGCTGCGAACCCAGACAACGGTAGTAGATGTGAGTCCTCGATCGACTCGACCTGCCTCCGCTTTTCGTGCCCGTCAGCGCGTAACCGCAGCGTGCACACACCATCAGCCCCTGCAACAAGTACGTTGCTCCTTGAGCATGTTGCTCGGCGGTTCGGCGATTCGCCTTGATTTGCTCCTGGGCTTCCTCGAACAAGTCGTCGGGGACGATCGCCGGTACCGCGATGTGGATCCATTCTTCGCGTGGGACTTGACGCGTTGAGCGGGCTCGTTTCGGAAACTCTGCTTTGCCACGTCGTGGCCGTAGGGGCGCCAAGCGGGGTTCTACGCGCGTTTTGCCGTAGGCAGCAGAGCCTCGATAGGCCGGGTTCTTGAGCATCTTGAGAACCGTCCCACGGCTCCACTTCTTCGCTCCAGCGCGAGTGGTGATGCCTTGGCGATTGAGGCGCCTGCAGATCTCCCGGATCGATACACGCTCTGTTGCGAACCACTTGAAGATATCGCGAACGACTCCGGCCTCGACAACCGACAGGCGAAACTCGGCCTCTCGACTCTCCGGGCAACGAACGTACTGGTAGCCGTACGGTGCGCACGCCAGCACATTCACCGATCCTCGACGTGCCGCATGCAGCCGCCCGCGTCGACCGCGCTCGAGAATCTTCGCCCGCTCGTACTCTGCGATCGCTCCCTGCACCTGCAGCAACAGTTGCTCCTCTGGGCCCTCGCCGAACTGGCGGTTGAGGAACCGCACTTCCACACCGACGCTCTGCAACTCTTCCAGCAGTACCGCCTGCACAACGAAGCTGCGCGCGAGACGATCCGGCGAGTGCACATACAGCACGTTCACCCCTGCGGTACTCGCCAGGTCGCGTAACCTCTCCAGTGCAGGACGCGCGGTCGAGGAACCCGAGTACCCCTCATCACGGAATCTCAGCTCTTCGGCAACCTCGTATCCATCCTCGCTCGCGCGCGCCAGGAGCTCCTCGACCTGGCTCTCGATGGTTCCCGCGGCGGCTTGTTGGTCCGAGGAGACGCGTGCGTAGATCGCCACCGTCGACGTGTCATTGCTCTTCATGCCCCCTCCGCTTCTCGCCACGCCTGCGAGTTCTCAGTCGCCTGTGGACCATCAGCATTCACCGCCTTTCGAGTTATCGGAACCACAGCCTCGTAGCATGCTCGGATCTCTTCCGCAGCGCGCCGACTCGGCTCGAAACCCCTAACCACGCCAACGCCGTTCGTTTCCCGAGCCTCTTCACCTCCCATGTTGTAACCCCCTGTCAGCGGGCCTCTTACAACCCATACAAGGGATCTGACCGCAGACGCTCGATCCTCTCATCACGCTTGAGTCGCAGCCGATCCCCCGGGATTATCGCTACAAGGGATATCGGAATGTTTGTAACTTCGCTGAAGGCGTGGGCTGGCGTTCACGGCTGCGCCGTCGGCGGGGAGAATCTTCATGCAGCGCGCGGGGACTTCCGATAGGCTTTCCTGAAGCGCCGCCGCGCGAGCGCGGTCAGCCCTTTCTTTCGACGAAGGAGCCACGCCATGAGGATCGCGTCCATCCGATTCGTTCTTCTCTTCGCCGCCGTGGGCTTCGCCCTGCCGTCCTGGGCCGAGGAGACCGACGCCCGCCAGGCGGTCCGCCGCGAGATCCTCCCTCTGGTGCAGCGCGCCCTGCGTCCCTTCCTGACGCCGGTTCCCGCCGGCCGCGCCTGGCTCGTCGAGGCGTCCGCGCGCGCGGAAGGCGGCGAGGCGAAGGGGGCGATGCTCCTCTCCTGGGATGGAGAGGGCCGGCTGGCCGTGCGGCTCGAGATCGCGGGATTCGGTTCGATCCGGGCGGCGTTCACGCAGAAAGGGGACTGGCTCCTCTCGCCGGCGGGCGATGTCCTCTTCACCTCCGCCCGCCGCGGCGGAGAGCCGGAGGGCGCGGCGCCCCTCGCCGCCAGCCGGCTCCGGGAGATCGCCGCGCAGCGCCTCGCCGCGGCGCTGCTCGCGGCGCAGCTCGCTCCCCTGCCGGACGATGTGATGCTCGAGAAGCCGGAGGAGGGGGTTTTCCGCGTCGGATCGCGGGGCGGGGACTGGGGAGTCACCCTGCGCGGCGGGCGCGACGCCGGTCCGGTGCGCGTCGAGATGGCGCGGCCCCGCGAGGCCGAGCTGCGCATCGAGCGCGTCGAGACGGTCGACCCCGCCGAGCTCGCATCGCTCCTCGAGCCGCCGGAATCTCCCTCGGCGGAGCGGCGCGAGGCGGTGGAGCCGGGAGCGCTGCGCGACATGCTCTCCACCGCCGCCGACATGCTCTGCGAGAAGGCGCTCTGGGCGGTGCAGCCCTCGGCGGTTCCGTCGCTTCTCGACGGAGTGCCCCGCATCGACGGGCGAGCGGTGCTCGTGCTGCGGGGCGCGCCGGAGGAGATCGGCCGGCGCTACGGCGAGGCGCTCAAGGCCGCCGTGATCAGCAACTCCCGGCGGATCCTCTACGGCATCGGCCTCTTCGAGACGCTTCGATCCGGCCGCTGGTTTCCCGCCACCCTCGAGGATGTGTGGAACCGGCAGCAGAAGCACATCCCGGAGCGCTACCGCCGCGAGATGGACGCGATCGCCGACGCGGTGGGGCTGCCTCGCGAGCACGCCTACTGGACGAATCTCTTTCCGGAGATGTTCCACTGCTCCGGCCTCGCCTACCGCGGCAAGGCGACGGCGGGCGGCCGCCTTCTCCACGGCCGCATCCTGGATTACATGACGGAGGTCGGCCTCCAGGCGACGGCCGTGGTGACGGTCATCGCCCCCGAGGGGCGCAACGCGTGGATCAACGTGGGCTACGCGGGCTGCATCGGATCGGTGACCGGGATGAACGAGCGCGGCCTGGCGATGGGCGAGATGGGAGGCCGCGGAGAGGGGCACGTCGACGGCATGCCGATGACGTTCCTCATGCGCGAGATCCTGGAGCGCTTCGAGACGGCGGAGGAGGCTCTCGCCTGGATGGCCGCCACGCCGCGCACCTGCGAGTACTTCTACGTGCTCTCCGACGCGAAGACGAAGGGGATGGCCGGCGTCGCCTCCTACGCGAAGAGCCTCGCCGCCGAGAGGGGAGAGGACGACCTGCAGGTCATCCGCCCCGGCATGGCGCATCCGCTCCTGCCCCACGCGATGGAGGACGTCGTGCTCATGTCGGCCGGCGGGCGCTACGAGAGGCTCGCCGAGAGGACGCGAAGGCACTACGGACAGATCACTCCGGAGATCGCGTGGGAGATCATGGGGGAGGGCGTCGCGATGCGCTCGGCGCTCCACATCGCCCTCTTCCAGCCGGAGACGCTCGATCTCTGGGTGGCCGAGGCGAGCCTCGATGCGCGCCCCGCCTACACGCAGCCGATCGCGAAGCTCAACCTGCGCGCGCTGCTCGAGAGGCCCCCGGAGCTCTCCGCCCGCTGATCTCGCGGCGGCCCATTCCGGCCGCTAATCGGGCGGCGGCCCGCTCAGCCTCCCTGCGCCGCCCGGCTCATCCCGCCCGCGGCGCCGGCTGCGGGATCTCGACGAAGAACTCGGCCCACTGCCCCGGCTCGGAGCGGGCGCCGGTCCGCCCCCCGTGCAGCTTGGCGATCCGCCAGACGGTGTAGAGCCCCACGCCGGTGCCCTTGCGCCCCTTCAGCTCCGGCGTCGTCAGCCGCGAGAACCTGCGGAAGAGCTTCGATCGCTGCTCGGGCGGGAAGCCGGGCCCCTCGTTCCAGACGGCGAGGCGCAGACCCCGCGGGCCGAGCCGCGCGCTCACGCGGACCTCCCCGCCGCGCCGGCCGTACTTGATCGCGTTGGATGCGAGGTTCGCGAGCGCGATGCGGAGCAGGTCCG
>JAFGKN010000025.1 GCA_016928605.1 Planctomycetota bacterium
CCTCTGCCATCGACTTCCTGGGGTCGGACGGGAGAGACCGCCCCGCCACCCGTCTACTTCGGACACGGGCTCGGCCGCGGACTGGGAAGCGAGTGCCACCGTCTCCGACACCGCCTCGGGCACGGGCTCGCGGGCGCCCGGAGACCACCCGGCGTGCGAGCCGGGCCGGGCGTCTCGGGAAGAAGGAGAGAGACGCCCGGCCCGGGAGGCTGATCAGGCCAGGGCGAGTGCCTCCCTCCTCTTCAGGGCCCTGTCGTGGAGCATGATGAGGACCGGGCTCGCCACGAAGACCGAGGAGTAGGTGCCGGTGATCAGTCCCACCGTGAAGGTGAAGGCGAACCCCCGGACCGCCTCGCCTCCCCACAAGAGCAGAGCGAGCGCGGTGAAGAGAGTGGTCAAGGAGGTCCAGATCGTGCGCGTGAGCGTCTGGTTGATGCTCATGTTCACGCACTCGCGGAAGTCGATCTTCTTCTTCGCGTACGTCTTCAGGTTCTCGCGGACGCGGTCGAAGACCACAATCGTGTCGTTGATCGAGTAGCCGATGATCGTGAGGAGGGCCGCGAGCTCCGGAAGGTTGATCTTGATCGGGAAGGTGGCGCCGAACCACATGTCGGTCATCGCCATCACGCCCAGCGTGATCAGAACGTCGTGCACGAGGGCGACGATGGCCGCCACCCCGAACATGAACTCGAACCGCAGCGAGATATAGAAGATGATGCCGAGGATCGAGACGAAGATCGCCACGATGGCCTGCCCCTGCAGGTTGCTCGCCACGCGCGGCCCCACCGTCGCCACCTGCGGGAAGGGCTCGGAAAGGGCCAGCGGCGGCTCTCCCTGCTCTGCATCGCCGAAGCCGGGCGGCGAGCTGAAGAAGGTGCGCACGCGCTCGAAGGCGAGCTCCTGGCTGGGCGTCGTCGCCTCCGCGCCCGGCAGAGGCGGCTCGTAGGCGGTGAGCCTGATGCGGTAGAGGGAAACCGCCAGGGGCCCATCGCCCTTCTGCACCAGCTCGACCTCCTCGGCCGCGATGCCCTCGAAGAGAGCATTGCGCTGGAGATGCTGCGTCAGCTTCTCCTTGAGCCAGTTCGGGGTCATCGCCTCGTTGAGGACCTCGAGGTTGACCTCGAAGACCAGGCTCTTCTTCTTGGGATCGCCAGCGTCGGGCTCCCACGCGGGTTCCTTGGGAAACGCGGGGGGCAGAAGCAGCTTCTGCTCGGCTGTGTCGAAAGCCTCTTCGAGCTTCTCGCGGACGAGCTGCGCGGGATCCTTCTGCGTCTCCTCCTCGCCGTCCTCGCCGATGGTCGCACGCCGGGCCGACGCCGGCTCCCTCGCCGGCAGAGGAGCCTCCTGCGGGGCAGGCGCTTCGGGCGGAGGCTCCTCCGCGGCCGGGATGCCCTCTCCGCCACCGTCCTCGGGCTGCGGAGGGCTCTCTGCCTCCGCGGCGGCCGGCGGCACAGCGGCTCCCTCGGCGTCGTCGCCCTCCTCCGCGGCGGCCGGCGGCACAGCGGCTCCTTCGGGACCAGCGCCCGGGTCGCCTCCCGGCGCGGCGGTGATCCCCTCCGCCCAGGCGACCGGCCGCGAGGCTCCGGCGCGGGAAACAGCGCTTCCGGCCAAGCCTCCTCGACCACCCGCCCGGGTCTGCAGCGCGAACTCACGCGCTCTGTACTCCTCGTCGTAGCCGATCGTCTGCAGGCTCCAGCCGTCGAACAGCTCCGGCTCCTCGAGGGCGATCCTCCGGATCTTCTCCTCCATCTCCGAGCGGAGGAGGCGCCGGTTGAGCTTGACGCGGATGCGCGCCCCGCCGGTGAAGTCGATCCCGTAGTTGTTCCAGCCCCGCTCCACCACGAACACCCACGAGGCGATGATGACCACCACGCTGGCCAGGAGGAAGGGCCTCTGCCAGCGGATGAACGGGAAGCTCGGCGTCTTGAACGCTTCCAGCATCCGCAGCTGCTTCACCCAGCCCATGTTGATCGCGAGGCTCAGGAGGAGCCTCGTGACGAAGAGCGCAGAGATGAAGCTCACGATGATGCCGGCGATGAGAGTGACCGCGAAGCCCTTGACGGGACCGCTTCCGAAGTTGAAGAGCACGAGGCCGGTGATGAGCGTGGTGAGGTTGGAGTCGACGATCACGGAGAACGCGCGCCTGTAGCCGGTCGCGAGGGCCTGGATGAGCGCCTTGCCGCGGCTGCGCTCCTCGCGCACGCGCTCGAAGATCAGGATGTTGGCGTCGACGGCCATTCCGATCGTCAGCAGGATGCCGGCTACGCCGGGCAGCGTCAGGTCCTGCCGGAACGTGGCCACGTAGGCGAGGACGACCATGATGTTGAACGCCAGAGCGAAGTTGGTCACGATCCCCGCGGCGAGGTAGTAGATCGAGATGAAGACCATGACGGAGACGAGGCCGAAGAGCACCGCCTGGATGCCCCCGCGCACCGACTCGCGCCCGAAGACGGAGCCCACCGTCTCCTGCGAGTGAAGCTGGGGCTTCGTCGGCAGGCTGCCGCCCTGCAGCACCGTGACGAGGCTCTTGGCCTCCTCCGCGGTGAACCTCCCGGTGATCTGTCCGCTCTTGGAGATGGTCGACTGGATGACCGGAGCGCTCACCACGTCATCATCGAGCACGATCGCGAGCTGTCGCTTGAGGTTGTTGCGCGTCAGGTCGCCGAAGAGGCTGGCGCCCTCTCCCTTCATCTCGAAGCCGACGACGTACGATAGCTGCTGGTCCTGCGTGACGTACGCGGTCGCCAGGTAGCTCCCGTCGATGTAGCCCCCCGGCTGGTTCTCGAGGACCATCGGAGAGCGGGTCTCCGTCCCGTCCTCGTGCTGCTTGACGAAGGTCCGCACGATGAAGTCGGGGGGCTCCGGCCTGGGCGGAGGGGCGGCGTTGGGGTCCGCCGCCGGGTCCTTCTCGAGATCCCTCACCTGGCGCGCCCATTCCCTCAGGTCGTCCTGGTACTTGGCCTCCTCGGCGCGGTACGCCTCGATGCGGCGCTGGTGGTAGTCCGAGTCGGCGACGATGTGGAACGAGAGCGCTCCTGCCTGCTCGACCTGCTTCTTGAGCACATCGATCGTGAGCTGGTCGGTCCCGGGGAACTGGACGACGAGGCGGTTGTCGCCCTCGACCGCGATGCTGATCTCCTTGAGCCCGAAGGCGTTGAGCCGCTTGGCGATCGTGTCCTTGATCCGCTCCGCCGTGGACCTCGGGTCGTGGGCGATGTGGCCGAGGTCGAGCTCGTAGATCAGCTCCGTGCCGCCTCGGAGATCGATGCCGAGGGGGAACGTCCCCTCCCGCTGAACCGTGTAGAGGAGCCAGAGGCAGCCGGCCGTGAAGAGCGCCAGCACCGCGAATCCGAAGCGAGTTCTCTTGTACATGGTCTCTGTCCTGAAAGGGCGTGGCTTCGATGGCATCCCGCGGCCGCCGGGGCATGGCGCCCGGCTCCGCGACGCGGGAGATCCGGCGATGCCGCGAGCGCCCCGCCGCGACTGCGCGGAGAGGCACGGCATCCGCCGGGATCAGGCGGCGGGCGGGGCCCGCGGGGAATGCGAGGGAGACAGGACAGCGGAGGCCTCTCCTGTCGGCGGATCGAGCGGAGGGCCGCGACGGCCGGCCGGGGATGCGGCGAGCGCCGCGATCCTCGCGGAGAGAGCCGCGAGCGACGGCGAAGATCCGCCCGCAGGCGTACCGGGCGCGCGGCTCTCGACCTCGGCCGGACCGGTGATGAGAGAGCGCGACGATCCCGCGCAGCCGCTCTCGCTGGACGATCCTTCAGGGGAGGGAGACGCCGGGTCGTCCCTCGGATCCTCGCCTCTCCTGTCTGAGGAGGCGGCGGCCGTCTCGCACACTCGCGGATCTCCGCGGCCCGCGACCTGCGCCTGGACCCACTGCAGGCAGAGGATCGCCGCGAAGAGAACGGGTGCCATCAGCGAGATTCTGGGAAGTCGGACTCGCAAGGGGTCTTCCAGGCTCCAGGGAGGTCGGGGGCCGCCCCGACGGCGGTTCCGCCCGGCGGTCGAAGAACCTCCGCCGCCGCGGGCTCCGCGGACGTCCGGTAAGCTCACCGGCTCGCTCGCGGGCCGCCGCATCGTCGTCATC
>JAFGKN010000026.1 GCA_016928605.1 Planctomycetota bacterium
GCCTTCTGCGTAGATTCGAACCGCCACTTCACGCGCGCTGGATCGAAAGGGAGGCGACCATGCAAGCCCGAGAGATCATTCCGCTCGGTTCGATCTTCCGGAGGGCGCGGCGGTGGAGCGCCATCGCTGTGGCCCTTTTCGCCGGCTCTGTCTCCGCAGGCGGCGCCGAGTACCACGTGGATGCCGAGGACGGTCGAGATGGCGAGGGCCGAGGGGGGCCCGATCAGCCGCTCCAGACGATCGCCTTCGCGCTGCGGGACGCCGTCTCTCGGGGCGAAACGGACGTGACCGTGCGCCTCGCGGAGGGGATCCTCCTGGGCGGAGAGCCGGCGGACGGAGGCATCGAGCTCCTCCCGCTCGCGGTGCCTCCCGCTCTGCGGAGGCTGGTGATCGAAGGACCGCCCCGCGGGGGGGGCGTGGCGTCGGTGGAGGTGATCGATTCTCAGCTGGCCGTCCTGACCAGCGATCCAGAGCCGCCTGGCGGAGGAGACGGAGGACCGCCCGCCGAGGTCCACCTCGAGCGGCTGATCTTCTTCGGAGGACACCGCGCTCTCTCCGTCGCGGGAGCCGCCGGGCGAGAGCTCCTGGTCACTGCGCGCTCCTGTTACTTCTCCAATCTGGCCGCATCGGCTCTCGAGTTCATCCCGGGGCCCGGTGCGAGGGCCCGGCTCGAGGTGGTCGACTGCGACTTCTGGTACTCCGGAGGCGCCATCGCACTCGAGGCTCTGGAGGGGGCCGACGTGGAGGTGGAGATCCGCGAGAGCCGCTTCGGCGACGCGCTGCCGCTGGGCGCCGAAGGTCTCCTCGGCGGGGCTGTCGAGCTCCATCTCGACCCGCGCTCGCGCATCTCGGCTAGGATCGAGAGAAGCGCCTTCTACCATACTGGCGTGGCGATCGCGCTGACGTCGAGCGACGAGGTGGGGGAGTCTGCCGGCCTCTCCGCCTCGATCACCGGCAACCTCTTCTACTCGACGAACTCTCCCTTCTGCGACATGGACTTCCCGATGGACTGCGGTCTCTACTGCGCCTTCTACCTCGCGCTGGCACCGGACCTGGCCGTCGACGCGAGCGTCTACAACAACACGTTCTGGGCCGTGCAGCGCCAGGTGGTGTACCCGGAGAGGGTGGAGGTGAACGCGGGGGTCTCGCGGCAGCTCCGCTTCCGCAACAACATCTTCTGGGGGCCGGCGGACCACAGATTCCCCACCGGCTCGCTGGCCGGAGAGCCCGGGTATTTGCCGCCGGGGGTCTCCTTCGAGCGCAACCTCGTGCCGGCGGCCTGGATGGCGGGACAGGTCGCGGAGAGCAATCTCAGCGCGGATCCGCGGTTCGTCAACGAGTACGAGGATGACTTCCGCCTGCTTGCGGACTCGCCGGCGATCGATGCGGGAGACGCGTCGGTCCGCGAGGAGGTGGGCCGCTACGACTTCGACGGTTCCTGCCGGCGCGCGCGAGGCGCCGAGGCCTCTCCTCCGTCCTCCCACCGCATCGATCTCGGAGCGTTCGAGCTCTCGGGGCCCTGCGATCCGGATCTGCTCCTCGCCTTCCTGAGGGGCGACTGCGATCTCAACGATCGGCTGGAGCTCTCCGACGCGATCCGCGTCTTCTCCTTCCTCTTCCTGGGAGGAGCCAGCCCGTCGTGCGAGGACGCCTGCGACTCCACCGACGACGGCCGGCTCGACATCACGGACGGGATCTACGTTCTGAGCTACCTCTTCCTGGGGGGGCGTGAACCTCCCGCTCCTTTCTCGATGCCCGGTCCCGATACGACGGCCGATGCCCTCGCGGACTGCTTCGAGGGGCCGGAGGGGACGTAGGGCCAACGCCGAGTCCGCGGGTCTCCGTCAGTCTGGAGACCATCGCCCCGGCCGGCTCTTGCCCCGCGCGCGGCTCGGGTCCATCATGGGCCGCGTCGCCCGGAGTCTCCGGCCGCGCGGGCCGGATCGTCGAGGCCGAGATGCCTTCCGGCTGCCGCGCCGCATCATCCGCCGGGCGCTTTGCGGAGGGGAGCGCTGGCCCGATGCCACCCGAGGCGAGCTGGAGAGTCCTGTCGCCCCCCGGTTTCCAGCCGGGGGCCATCCGCGTCGTCGCGACCGATCGGGGCGTGACGAAGGTGGATCTCTGGTCGCGCGCGCCTCCGCGGTTCCGCCGCGCCGGCGTGCAGGGCTCTCTGGTGGCGGCCGAAGGGGGACCGGAGTGCCCCGTGCTCGCCCGCGCGGTCGATGAGGTCGTGCGATACTTCGCAGGAGAGGTGTTCGCGCTCGAGACTCCCATCGACTGGCTCGGCCGGGATGACGGGCTCGCGCTCCGCGTGTGGCGCGAGCTGCGCCGGGTTCCCTACGGGCGGACGATCAGCTACGGAGAGCTCGCCAGGGGGGTCGGCCACCCGCGGGCGGCGCGCGCCGTGGGTCAGGCGGTGGGTCGCAATCCCGTGCCGGTCTTCGTGCCTTGCCACCGCGTGGTCGGGAGCGCGGGCCACCTGACGGGATTCTCCTGCGGCCTCGAGATCAAGATCCGGCTCCTGGAGCTTGAGGGCGTTCGGATCTCCAGCGCGCGGCTGGCCGCGCGCCGGAGGGTGATCGCCTGATGCAGGCCTGCCGATCGCGAGGAGGGCGTGCCGATCGCGGCGGAGGATGGCGGATCCTGGTGCGAGCCACCGGGCCCGCGGCATCGGGCCCAGCGGGCGGGCGGCCGAGCGGGGACGAGCATTCCGTACGGCTCACCACGGGGTCTCGGCGTTGCCTCCGCTGAGAATCGCCGC
>JAFGKN010000277.1 GCA_016928605.1 Planctomycetota bacterium
CCGAGTCCTCGTACCGGACGGAGTCGACGAGCCGGCCCTGACGGTCCAGCAGCGTGATGCGCTCGCCGCTGTTCGACAGCTGGCCGGCGAAGTCGCCGATCGCGGCCGGCGCGCCGATCTGCGACTGAAATCCCCCCACGTCCCTGCAGACGACGAGGATCTCGCCCGGTCCGAGTGCGCTTCCGTCGGGGAACGTGAAGGAGATGCCTCTCGTGAAAGACCAGCCGCTCATGTCGACGGTCGCATCCGTCGTGTTGATCAGCTCGACGAACTCCTCGACCTCGTCGCGGTCCCCGATGGCGTGGTAGTGGATCTCGTTGATCGCGACAGCGGAAGGCGGAAGCGGCGGCGGCGGACAGACCGCCCGGCTGTTCTCGGCGAGCGGCGTGGGGCTCGAGCCGGCCGCGGCGGTCCAGTTGCAGGGGTCGTTCGAGTCGTGGTCGCTGCAGAGACGCTCGAGGGAAGCGCCGCCCCCGCTGGCCTGCGCCGGCCAGGGCGGCTGAGCTTCGTAAGCGACATCGTCGACCGGAGCACCGCGCGCATCGACGAGCCGGACAGTCTCCCCCGCGTTGTCGAGGCTCCCGATGGAGGGGCCGAAGAGCCCCTCCGCATCGATTCTGAACCAGCTGCGAAGCGCGTCAGGGTTCCTCGCCACGACGACGCGGCCGCCCGGCGGTATCGCCGCCGGGTGGGGAAACTCGTAGCGGACTCCGCGCACCAGCGCCCAGCCTCCGATGTCGGCGGGGCTCGCCGACGTGTTGTGGAGCTCGATGAACTCGAGGTCGCTGCCTTCCGGGGGGTTGTAGTGGATCTCGGTGATGACGACCGCGCCGCTCGCGCGTGGCGCGGCTCCGCACGCGAGCACCGAGAACGCGATGGCCCAGCCGAGGAGACGGCCGCGGACGGCCAGCCCGACTCCCGCCGCCTCCGCGGGCGGCGGAGTGGCGTGGAGGTGGAGATTCTCGGAGACTCGGCGATTCTGCAATGGTGCTCGTGCCGTAGCGCTCGGGACGTCGCTCTGGCGCCCTCCGAGCTGCGCTGACGTGTCGACCGCGGAGACCCGACCCCCCGGCCGTCCCGCCGCCACTCTCTCGAGCGCGCGGCAGCGGAACTGACTCCCGCTAGAGGGGAGACCTCGGCCGGGATCCGGGGAGATCCCTCTGCGGAGAGCGCTCCCGCCGAGCGGGGAAGACAATTATCCACGCTCGGCCGGCGATCCGCCAGATCTCGATGAGGGCGTTCTCCCCCACCCCTCCCGGCAGGCGATCAAGGCTGGACGGTCTCGAGATCCACGGTGGAGCGGTCCACATGTACCGGCCGGGAGAAGAGCTCGCGCCCGCCCCTGCGCAGCACCAGCGTCCCATCCGTCCTGGGCAGTCCGCGGAACTCGAAGCGTCCGTCCGGCGCCACCGGCGTCGCCAGGCCGGCGCCGGCGAACCGGAAGAAGGCCTCGGCAGGCCGCACCCCGTGATCCGGCAGGACCCGGCCAGAGAGGCGAGAGCCTCCGCGCTCGAGACGAATCTCCCCGAGGGTTCCCCCCTTGCGAGGGACGTTCAGGTCGAGCACACGAGTCTCGTGACCCTCGGCGCTCACGAAGAGCTTGATGGGCCCCGCCGCGATCGGCCCGATCTCGAGGTCCCCGCTTTCGCAGAAGGGGAAGGTCATGCCCCGCGCCGCATCGGCGCCCCAGACGACGCCGCGACCGCTGAGAGGCGCGCCGTCGACCCCCCTCACGGCGAACTCGATCCGCACTCCGGGCGTGAGCCGGACCTCCGCGGAGCCGCTCGATGGAAAGGGGAGCACCGCCGGCACGTAGCGGCCCTGCGGATCTCCGGCGACCACCTCGGCCGGTCCGGTCGATCCATCCTGCCACGAGGCGCGGCCATCGGCTCCGGTCGACGCGGGCGCCAGCGAGCCCCCCGCCGGGAAGCGCACGGAGACGAGGATCCCGCTGACGGGCCGTCCCGTGCGGGCGTCGAGCACTCTCACCTCGAGCCGCCTCAGAGCCGCGGCGCTCGCTCCCCTGGAGCCGCACCCGGCGGCGATCAAGAGGAGGATCGCTGGGGCCAGTCGGAGAAGTGCTTTCATGACGATGTGAGAAGCCACGAGGTCTCCCGCGAGCCGGCCCGTCCGGCTCGCGCGACTCCCGAGGGAGCCGATCATCAACGGAATCTGTCTCGAGGGGGTGATGCGGATTCCCGGCCGGGCTCAGCCGGGTCTCGCGAGCATCGAGCAAAAGCGGGCGGCTGTCAAGGTCCTTGGTGGTCCCGCCTCCCGGCCGCCGCAGCGGCCGGAGCCATCCCGCCCCTACATCCCTTCGGGAAATCCGGCCCGCGCCTTTGGCGCCTGCCCGGCCTGCCAGCACCGAGAGGGTCCGACCGCAGGGATCCCGGAACTCCCCGTCCAGATCCTGGCCGCTTCCTGATCCGCCTGGGAAGTCAACAGGCCGGTAAGGAAGGACTTATGCAGCGGCACGCTCCTTGCCCTCTCCCAGGGCGTCACGAGTTGTGAGGGAGCATCCACATGGCAATCGTCTGCAGGATCCAGAAGCACGAAGTGGTCCAGTACAGCTCGAAGCACGCCGTCGGCGG
>JAFGKN010000278.1 GCA_016928605.1 Planctomycetota bacterium
CACGAGGATCTCGAGGTCGTGCACCCAGAGGTGCGCCGAGGGGCTCACCACCGAGAGCCCTCCGTCGATGATGGCGCGCGCGCCCGGCGCGGGCCGCACGTGGATCGGATCGTCCTCCTCGCCGATCAGCCGCACATCGAAGAGCGCCTCCGGCCGCCGGCGGTACGTCCCGCCGAGGAGCAGCACGGCGTCGCCCGGCTCCACCTTCTGCCGCCCGCCGAGCGCCGACGCGATGTCCCACGGCGACTCCTTCGTCCCCGCTCCGTCGGCGCGGCCCTCCACCCCGACGAATCGCTCCGCCGCGGCCGCCGGGCCCGCCAGCGCAGTGAGCATCGCCAGCGCCGCCGCGACCGTGAGAAACGTCGAGACCGCCGCGACCGATCGATCCCTTGCGCGCATCATCGTCATCATCTCTCGCGCCTCCCTCGGCTCTTGTTCCGGCGCGTCCTCGCGCTCCTCGACGGAAGACCTCTCGAGTCTACTCTCCGGCGGGGGCGGGATCGAGTTTCTCGAGCGCCAGCCGCCGCGGGCGAGGCCATGGAGCGCGGCATCTCGAGGCGCGGAAAAGGAGCGCGCCGCCGCGAGAAACGCAAGAGCGAGAACAAGCGGCGACGCGCATTTGGAGCTACTGCGAGCTCCGAGGGATGGATAGGGGGATCTGGGGAACAGGGCCCCGGCGCACGCAGGAACGCGGAGCCGGAGGCGCGCGATCGAGCGCTCCTGGGCCCACGGGCGGCGGTTTTGTCCGCGCCGGAGCGGCCCGCGCGTCAGAAGCCATCGATGGAAACGCGGAGGCGCCGGGAGGATCTACCGGGAAACCTCGGGTCTCGAGCCGGCGGCGGTTGCCTCACGACGCGCGGAATCCGCGTCCTTGCGCGGGAGAGCCCCCTGAGTAGGATGACGGGAGCATCCGCTCCACCGCGAGGGGCCTGAGCGGTTACCCGGGGACTCCGCCGGGTCTCTGGCTCCGCCGCCCGGCGGGTTGACGAAAGGAGGCGCCGTGACGCACGGCTCGAGAGCGAAGCTCGCCGGCCTGCAGGATGCACCCCCGAGGGCATCCCGGTAGATCACTGCCCTTCGTCCGCGTTTATCCCGGTAGAAGACCGCATGACCGATACGCCCGACGAGCCCCAGGACTGGCGCGAGCGCCTGCGGGAAGGCGACGAGGAGTGCCTCGCCGAGCTCTTCTCCCGGTGCCGCGAGCGCCTCTGGCGCATCGTCCACTTCCGGCTCGACGCCCGGCTCCGTGGGCGCGTCGACGCGGACGACGTGCTGCAGGAGGCGTATCTCAATGCCGCCCAGCGCATCCGGCACTCCTTCACCGACTCCGTGGACAACTTCTTCCTGTGGCTGCGCCTCATCGTGAACCAGACGCTCATCGACCTGCACCGGCGTCACCTGGATGCCCAGGCGCGGGATGCCGGACGCGAGGTCGCTCTGGAAGCGGGGAGCGAGTCGCGATCCACCTCGGTCTCGGTCGCCTTCCAGCTCGCGGGAAGCCTGACATCGCCCAGCCAGGCCGCGATGCGCGCCGAGGCGGTCCGGAAGCTCGAGGAGGCGCTCGACTCGATGGATCCGATCGACCGCGAGGTCCTGGCGCTGAGGCACTTCGAGGAGCTCTCCAACAGCGAGGTAGCCGCGGTGCTCGGCATCCAGCAGAAGGCCGCGAGCATCCGCTACGTGCGGGCGCTCGACCGCTTGAAGAGGATCCTCTCGCGGGTCCCTGGCCTCCAGGAGACGGGGGGAGGGAGCTGACGATGGACCAGGAAGAGCGCCGCGGCGCCGATCCGGAGAGGCAGGCGGGCGAGGACGCGCAGGCGCGGCCGGAAGCGGAGACTGCGCGAGATCCGGCTGCTGTTGCCGGAGCCGATGCGGCTGCGGCTGCGGATCCCGCTGCCGATGCGGCTACGGCTGCGGCGGCGGCTGCGGTTCGCGATGCGGATCCGGCTGCTGCTGCTGCTGCTGCGGCTGCCGATTTCGAGGACGGCGCCCAGCGCGATGGCTTCGAGGTCCTCGCGGAGGAGTTCACGGAGCGGCTGCGGCGCGGCGAGGGGCCCACCGTGGAGGAGTACGCCGCCCGCAGGCCGGAGCTCGCGGGCAGGATCCGCGATCTCTTCCCGGCGATCCTGACCATGGAGAGGTCCAAGATGCGGGAGGCGGCGGCGGGAGGAGAGCGCATCTCCCTCGGCGCATCGCGGCCGGACCGCCTGGGCGACTTTCGCATCGTGAGGGAGATCGGCCGCGGCGGGATGGGCATCGTCTACGAGGCGGTGCAGGAGTCCCTCGGCCGGCGCGTCGCGGTGAAGGTCCTCCCCCGCACCTCGCTCCTCGATGCCACGCACCTCCGGCGGTTCCAGCGGGAGGCGCGGACCGCCGCGCATCTCCACCACACGAACATCGTGGCGATCTTCGGCGTGGGGCACCACGAGGGCTTCCACTACTACGTCATGCAGTACATCGACGGAGTGGGGCTGGATCAGGTGCTCGCGGAGCTCCGCCGCTCGGATGCTGCGGATCCCAGCGCGGCGGCTGCGAGCCTCGCCGGAGGTGAGCGCGGAGCGGCGCCTGCCGACAGCCGGCTCGTGCGCGCCACGACGCGGCGCATCCGGGAGGACCGCCTCGGCCTCGATCGGCCGGCGAGCGGGAGGATCGAGACCGAGCCGGCGGACGAGGCGGCCGGAGAGGCGGTCGAGGTCGATGGCGTCCACGCGAGCGATCACGGAGCGGGCTCGCGCCTTCCATCCGACGCCGCGGACGCGGAGAGCGGCGACGGCACAAAAGCGGCGCGCTCGCCATCCGAAGGCCCGCCGGGCGCGGAGAGCCGCAGCGACGGATCCCCGCCGTCCTCGCCCTCCGCCGAGCCCGAAGCGCCGTCCTCTTCGCCGCGATCTTCCACCGGAGGCAAGCTCGGGCGCCGCTACTGGCAGGCGGTGGCCCGCATCGGGCGGCAGGTCGCCGCCGCCCTCGAGCACGCCCACGCGCAGGGCATCCTCCATCGCGACGTGAAGCCGGGGAACCTGCTCCTCGACGAGGCGGGAGTCGTCTGGGTCACGGACTTCGGCCTGGCCAAGGCGATGGAGCAGGACGGCGTGAGCCAGACGGGCGACATCGTCGGCACCCTGGGCTACATGGCGCCCGAGCAGCTCTCGGGCCGGACCGATGCGCGGAGCGACATCTACAGCCTCGGCCTCACGCTCTACGAGCTGCTGACGCTGCGGCCGGCCTACGCCGACACGAGCCGCAGCCGGATGGTCCACGACATCCTCCACGTCGAGCCGCCGGCGCCGCGGAAGATCCGGCCCGAGATCCCCGCCGACCTGGAAACGATCGTGGTGAAGTCGATCGCTCGCGAGCCGGGGCACCGCTACCAGTCGGCGGGCGAGCTGGCCGACGA
>JAFGKN010000279.1 GCA_016928605.1 Planctomycetota bacterium
CGTGAGCGACATCGGCGGCCCGTCGGCCAACATGTACCTCATGCGGTGCAGGAGGCCCGAGGTGGAGGCGATCTGCCGGCGCCTCTCGTGCATCCATCCGAAGATCTGCCCGCTTCTGGAGACCGATCACCAGCCATTGATCGATCTCCTGCGCGAGCTGCGGGCAGAGCCCGGCATGCGCCGCATCCTCGTCGCGAGCGGCGTCCGCATGGACCTGGCGCGGCTCAGCCCGGAGTACCTGCGCGAGCTGGCGGCCCATCACGTGGGCGGCCACCTCAAGGTCGCCCAGGAGCACGTGCACGAGGAGACCCTCCGGCTCATGCGCCGGCCTCCTGCGCGCGTATTGCTCGATTTCGAGAAGCGCTTTCGAGATGCATCGCAGGAGGCCGGCAAGGAGCAGTACATCGTCCCGTACTTCATCGCGTCGCATCCGGGCAGCGATCTCGACGCGGCGATCGAGCTCGCGGTCTTCCTCAAGCGACATGGCCTGAGGCCGGAGCAGGTCCAGGACTTCATCCCGGCGCCGCTCGACGTCGCGGCGTGCATGTACCACACCGGCCTCGATCCGATCACGGGCCGCCCCGCGGCGGTGGCCCGCGGCGCGCGCGAGCGCCGCTGGCAGCGAGCGCTGCTCCAGCACCACCTTCCGGAAAACCACGGTGCGGTGAAGGAGGCTCTGATCGCGGCCGGCCGCGAGGACCTCATCGGAGACGGGCCCGGCGCGCTGATCCCGGACCGGCCGCCGGCGCCAGGCGCCCGCGGCGGAGCACCGCGCCGGGTAACGCGCAAGACCGCCGGCCCAGGACGGCCGCGGGGCGGCGAGAAAGGACCGCCACGCCGGCCCGGTGGGAGCGGCCGCGGCTACCGGCCGGGGCGGAGGTCAGCGTCGAGGCGGCAGCGGCGGCCCGAGGGCTGATCTCGAGGCGAGGTTGCTCCCCGCAAACGGCCTCCTCGCCGCAGCGGGCCAGGGGCGGGCGACCCGGGGCGGAGTCGTGGGAAGGCGCTCCAGTGGATGGTCCCGGCGGCCGATTCTCCTGCGAGGCGGACATCCTCCGGATGAGCGCCGGGGGAGCGACCCTCCTCGGAGAGAGCCGCACGCGGGCCGGATTGTCTGGCGCACTGGCCGGCGGCCTGCCATCATCCCGGTCCGGATTTCGGAGAGATCGCCATGCGCCGGCACCGGACGGACCACACGAGAAAGGAGCTCCCGGGTTGCGCATCACCCTCATCTTCCCTCCCATCGCCAGCCCCACCTACGCGCCCCTCGGCCTGGCCTCGCTCGTCTCGCACCTGCGCCGCCGGGCGCCCGGCGCCGACATCCGGGCGCGAGACCTCAACCTGGAGCTCTGGGAGAGCCTGGCTCTCGCCGACCCCGACGGCCCCGCGCTTCTCGACTTCCTGAGAGGCTCGCGCGGCGACTTCTTCGACTCCGCTTCCTACGATTCCTGGCGTCCCGTCTGGGAGCGGTTGCAGGGTCGCGCTGCCCGGCTCTGCGCGGATTCCGCATCGCTGCTCGAGAGCGGAGAGGCGGAGGCGGAGAGCGTGGCGTGGCTCGATGCGTCGTCGTCGTCAGTGCTCTCGAGCGATCCCGATCAGGTCTGGATCTCCTGCTTCTCGCTCGATCAGGTGGCCGCCGCCCTGGCGCTCGCTGCGCGGATGAGGGCGCTGACCGCGGAGGGCCGCCGACCGCGAGTGCTCCTGGGAGGCGCGGCGACCTCGTTTCTCGATGCGGCGGAGCTCCTCCGGGCTTGCGACGGCATCGACGGCGTCGTCCTGGGAGAGGGGGAGCCGGCCGCGGAGGCACTGGCCCTCGGCCGCAAGGACGAGGAGGTGCCGGGGCTCGTGCATCGCTCCGCGAGCGGCGCCGTACGGAACTCTCCTGCTCGGACCCTCTCTCTGCGGGACATGGATCCGCCCGACTTTTCCCCTCTTCCGCTCCGGAGGTACTTCAATCCATCGCCGGTGCTGCCGCTCCTCTTCTCGCGCGGCTGCCGCTGGCGCCGGTGCCGGTTTTGCTCGCACAACGTCAGCTTCGCCGGATACCGGAAGAAGGGTTGCGATGCCTTCGCGGCGGAGATCGAGAGGCACGTCGAGGGGTGCGGGGCGCGCCACTTCTACCTCGCCGACCAGTACATCGAGGCCGGCGATCTCGAGGCGATCGCCCGGTCGATCCTCGACCGCGGACTGGACATCGCGTGGCACACGATGGCAAGGCCGGCGGGAACCCATGGCCGCGAGGGACTGGAGCTGATGGCGGCCGCCGGCTGCCGGTGGATCAGCTGGGGAGTCGAGTCGGGCTCGCAGCGGCTGCTCGATCTCATCAACAAGTCGACACGCGTGGACGAGATCCGGAGGGTCCTCGAGGATTCCTGGTCGGCCGGCATATCGAACCTCCTCATGATGATCTTCGGCCTGCCGACGAGCACGGACGAGGATCTGCAGGAGACGTTCAGCTTCCTCGATGACGTCTGGCACCATGTCGACGCGCTGACCGCGAGCGCCTTCACGCTCTGGGAGAGGACCGACTTCGCGCGCAGCGCGTCGCGCTACGGCCTCTCCAGCCGCGGGCGGACGGTCCTCCTGCGGCTCGGCGGCATCCCTCTTCTCAGCTCGCGCCTGGACTTCCGCGAGGTGGCGGCCGACGGCGCGCTGCGCCCGCCGCGCGGTGCGCACGAGGTGCATCGGTGGCAGCGGCGGAGGCTGTGGATGGGGCCCCGCAGCGTCCTCGAGTCCCTGCCCGCCGAGCACTATCTCCTCTTCGCCGCCCGCCTCGCCACCCAGAGGCCGACGCCTCGCTCCCCGCTGCCCCGGGCCGCGTGATCCCGCCGCCGGCCGGCGGCGCGGGCAGGACAGGCTTGCATCTCCCGGCGCGATCCACAGACTGGGAGGCGGCGCCGCGAGTCCGCCCGGCGGCCGATGCTGCCGCCGAGACAGCGCGACATCCGCGCCGCGGGCCCGGCGGACCGCTTTCGAGGCGGAGCGAGGAGAGATCCATGGCAGACCGTACGACATCTCGATTCCCGGCGATGCGCTTCGTCTCGCTCGCCAGCGCGGTGGGGATGCTGGCGCTGATCCTCGGCCCGAGCGGCGAGATCGAAGCCGGCGAGCCGCCGGCGCGGGTGAACATCATCTTCATCCTCGCCGACGACCTCGGCTACGGAGACCTCGGCTGCTACGGGCAGAAGGTCATCCAGACGCCCTGCCTCGACCGCATGGCGGCCGAGGGCATGAGGTTCTCGCAGTTCTACGCGGGCTCGACCGTCTGCGCGCCGTCGAGGAGCGTCCTGATGACCGGCCTCCACATGGGACACACGCACGTGCGGGGAAACGCCGGCGGGCGGGACCTGTCGGCGCAGTCGCTGCGCGCCGAGGACACGACGGTGGCCGAGGTCCTCAAGAAGGCCGGCTACGCTACGGCCCTGTGCGGCAAGTGGGGGCTCGGCGACGACCTGCCCGGCGGGCGCGAGGGGCTGCCGGGCAAGAAGGGCTTCGACCTCTTCTTCGGCTATCTCAACCAGGTGCACGCCCACAACTACTACCCCGAGTTCCTCTGGAAGAACACCGAGAAGATCGCGCTCAGAAACGAGGTCGTGAGCACCGGCGGCGAGTACGGAGGATTCCGCGGAGGCTACGCGACCAAGCGCATCGACTACAGCCACGACCTGATCGCCGAGGAGGCGCTCCGCTTCGTGGAGCGGAGCCGCGAAGGGCCTTTCTTCCTCTACCTGGCGCTGACCATCCCCCACGCCAACAACGAGAGGACGCGGGCGACCGGCAACGGCCAGGAGGTCCCCGA
>JAFGKN010000280.1 GCA_016928605.1 Planctomycetota bacterium
CCGCGCTTCTTGTCCCGGGTCATCGCGGAGAGGATACGTCGAGCGGAGACTCCCCTCAAGTCCCCGGGAAGGCCGTAGGCGGCCAGCACCTCGCGGATCCGGCCCGCCGTTCCCGCCGTGGTGACTCCAAGGCGCTCTCCCAGGCGCGCAGCGAAGACCATGCCCACGGCCACCGCCTCGCCGTGGAGAAGCCCCCCATATCCCTGAGCCGCCTCTATGCCGTGCGCGAGCGTATGACCGAAGTTGAGAATCATGCGCAGGCCGCCCTCCCTCTCGTCCGCCTCCACCACGTCCGCCTTGATCCGGACGCACCGCGCGATCACGCCGGCGAGGGGGCGCTCCTCGGCGGCGAGGAGAGAATCGCGCTGCCGCTCGATCCTCCGGAAGAAGCGCGGGTCGCGGATGGCCGCCGTCTTCACGATCTCCGCCCAGCCGGCGCTCACCTCGCGCCGGGGCAGCGTCCGGAGCAGGTCGAGGTCCAGGAACACGGCGCGCGGCTGGTGGAAGGCGCCGACGAGGTTCTTGCCCTCGGGGATATTGATGCCGGTCTTGCCTCCGACGCTCGAGTCGACCATCGCGAGGAGCGTCGTCGGCGCCTGCACGAAGTCGATGCCGCGCAGAGTGCTCGCGGCCGCGAAGCCGGTGATATCTCCGACCACTCCCCCGCCGAACGCGATGAAGCACGAGGAGCGGTCCACTCCGCCGCGGACGGCCTCGCGCCAGAGATCCTCGAGATGGCGGATGCTCTTGGAACCTTCGCCGGAGGGGAGGATCGTGCGCGACCAGGGAATCCCGAGCCGCCTCAGCAATCCTTCGAGACGCGCGCCGTGCAGCCGCCAGACACGCCGGTCCGAGACCACGTGAAGCCGCGACGGCGCGCGGGGGCGCGCGCGGGAGAGATGGGGCACGATCGCATCGAGAGCGCCGGCGCCGATCAGAGCCGGGTACGTGCCGCCAGGAGCGCGCAGGATCAACCGTTTCATGAGAGATCTCCGCAGCCGCCGATCAGGATGGGGACTCGCCGGTGGGATTGCCGGAGGACTCGCCAGAGGCGGCTCCGGAGGACTCGGGGGGGCGCTCAACCGTGGGCGGCTCGGGAGGCTCGCCGGAGGGCGCGCGGGCGTGCTCGCCGGACGGAGGGGACGCGGCGCCGGCGGAGCCGCCCTCTGGCTCCGGCCGGTTTCGGCGGAGGATGGTCCGCTGGCGCGCCGCCGCGAGCCGCGCATCGTAGGACCGCTGGGTCCACTGGCTGACCGCCAGGATCACCAGCGCGGCGATCGCGACGAGGACCATGACCAAGGTGAAGAGGAGCTTCCAGTCGCGATTCCCGGCGGCGATGACCGGCGGCAGGACCTCGAGCTCCCCGCTCACCACAAGGGGGATCCTCGCCTCTTGCGGCTCGCCCTGAAGGTTCACCTCGTAGGTGTAGAGCTGGCAGAAGAGCCCGCGGACGACGACCCCATCGCGGTGCGAGAAGGTCCTCGTCTTCTTCCAGGTGCTCACGAGGAAGAGTTTTCCCTCGTGGAGCACCAGCGCCCGGTAGGCCAGCGGCACGCCGGCCGGATTGGGCGACGGGAAGAGGATCTGCCTGTCGGCGGTGACGGGATCGTCCGCCGGCACCCGAGAGTGGAGGTTTCCGGCGATCTCGACGAGCTTTCCCCGGTAGAGATTCGGCTTCTTCACCAGGAGCTCCCAGACGTTGTCGCCCCTGCGGGTGCTCAGCTCGGGCTTGGAGGAGATCAGCTCCTCTCCACCGGCGCGGAGCTTGTGAAACAGGTAGAGAACGGCGTCCACATCGAGCTCCCGACGAGCCTCCTGCGCCGCCGCCGCGTAGAGGACCTCCGGCTTCTCCTCGAAGGGCTCCGGCTCGACCGGCGCCGTCGCCACGTCGACCTCGAGGATCTCCTCGCCGCCGAGGTCATCAACGCCAGGAAGCTCGACGCCGGGCTCCGGCTCCGGAGTCGCCGCGGGGGGCGCCGACGGAACCACCGGCGCTCCAGCGTCCTTGCCGAGCTGGTTCACGATGACCACGAGCAGGCCGACGACCATCACCAGCACGACGATCTGGAACATGAGCTGCTTCTTGAGGCCGCTCGGAACCCCCTTCTGGGGCCGTCGGAAACTGCTCTTCCCGAAGAACATGATCTGCCGGGTGGATCCGTGGAAACCGGAGTCGAGGTCCCCGGCGGCGACACTCGCCGCGGCGCGGACCGCGAACGGCCACTATTCTGCCCCGGCGGGCCCGGATCCACCAGATGCAATCCGCGACGGGCCTCGAGCATCCCCGGCGGGCGGCTCTGCCGAGCGCTCCTGCAGAAACTCGAGGAGCTCGCCGGCGGCCTGATCGGTGCCGCCGGGCCGGAAGACGCTCCCCTGCAGGCGGCGCAGGCGCTCGACGGCGCGCCTGCGCGCGGGGCCGTCCTCGATCAGCTCCCGGACCTGCCCCGCCAGCTCCGGCGCCGGATCGCCGGCGAAGAGCTCCTCGACGACCGTCGGCCCACCGTCTCCCCCGGCGAGCCCCAGGATGTTCGGAAGGGCGATGAAGGGAGTGACGGAGAGCAGGCGGAAGAGGAGCAGCCCCAGCCGGCTGGTCCGGTAGAGAACCAGCATGGGCTTCTCGAAGTAGGCCAGCTCGAGCGAGGCCGTGCCCGAAGCCACCACCGCGAAGTCGCAGGCCATCATCAGCGGATGGGCGTCCCCCATCACGATGTCCACCCGCAGGTCGACGTCCCGGAGAGCCTCCTCGATGAGCGGGAAGAACTCATCCTCGCAGCAGGAGACCATCACCCTGCAGCTTCCGGGCGCTGGAGAGCCGGCGGCGATCACCCGGCAGAAGATCCGTGTGAGCCCGGCGATCTCCTGGACGCGGCTGCCCGGGAAGAGGCCGAGAAGCTTCTCCCCGGGCTTCACCCCGCGCTCCTCGCGCAGGCGTTCGCCATCGGCGCGCGACCACCGGCCGAGCTCGTCCGCCAGCGGGTGCCCCGAATAGCGCACCGGAACGCCTTTGCCTCCGTAGAGATCGACCTCGAAGGGCAGGATCGGCAGGAGGAGATCCGTCCAGCGCAGGATCTTTCCCAGCCGCCACGGAGCCCAGGCCCAGATCTGAGGGCAGACGTAGTAGACCACCGGCACCCCCCTCCAGCGGGCGAGCCGCGCGAGGAGGAAATTGAGCCCCGGGGAGTCGATCAGCACCACGGCGGAGGGCCTTCGCTCCGCGAGGGTCTCGTCGAAGCGCCTGAGGACGTTGAAGTAGCGGCGGAGATGCCTGAGGAAGCCGAAGACCATGGAGCCGGCGCCGGTCAGGTCCTCGATGATCTCACAGCCCGCCCGGCGCATCGATTCGCCCCCGAAGCCGAGGCACGCGAGGCCCGGCCGGCGGGCGCGGACGGCCCGCACCAGCTCCGCGCCGTGGGCGTCGCTGGAGGCCTCGGCGGCGACCAGGAGCAGCGAGGCGGGAGCTGGAGAATCTCGATCCGGGGAGCTCAAGAGTACCTCTTCGACCTCGGTGGATCCGGCAGGCCGTCAGCCTCCAGCCCGCCGGTGGCGGTCCGCGCCGGGGTGTGATCATACAACGGCCCCCACCCCGCGGCAAAACCTCCCCGGCGGCCGGCCGGATGTGACTGCGGCGGCTTGGGCGGCTTGGGCGGCATCGCCTGCCGGTCGACCGCCGCGGCGGGGGCTTGCCCGGCGCCGTTCCTTCGCGTATCGTCCTGCGCCGGATGTCCGCGTGGCTTCTCCCGAGCGCAGCGAGGCCATCGATGCCGCCGATCCGCGACTACCAAGGGTTCCTGAAATTCCTCGGCCAGTTCACCAACTACGAGAGGCGGCGCTTCATCCGCTACGACATCAAGACCTTCTGCCTGGAGAGGATGCGCGACCTGTCGAAGCGGTTCGGAGATCCCCACCTCGCCCGGCCCGCGATCCACGTCGCGGGCACCAAGGGCAAGGGCTCGACGGTGCTGATGCTCGAGGCCCTTCTGGCCGAGGAGGGCTTGTCCGCCGGCGCGTATACCTCGCCGCACGTCGAGGATCTGACCGAGAGGATCCGCATCGGCGGCCGTCCGATCGGCCCCGAGGAGATCTCCTCCCTGGCCGAGTCGATCCGCCCGCGCCTGGATCGGATCGCGGTCGACGAGCCAGATCTCTTCCCGACCTTCTTCGAGCTGCTCACCCTCCTGGCGATGCTCCAGTTCGCGCAGTGCGGCGTCGACTGGGCGATCTACGAGGTGGGTCTGGGAGGCCGTCTCGATGCCACGAACATCCTGCAGCCCCGGCTCGCGGCGATCACCAGCATCGGGCTGGAGCACACGCAGCAGCTCGGCGACACCGTCGAGCAGATCGCTCGCGAGAAGGGCGGGATCATCAAGGAGCGCGTCCCGCTCGTGCGGGGAGACCTGCCCCCCGGCGCGGCGCGCGTCATCGACGAGATCTGCGCTGCGCGCGAGGTGGAGGTCTTGCCGCCGGTCCGCGTAGAGCGCGGCTCGACCGGCGGCCGGATCGCGGTGGAGGGGCTGGATCCCTCGCTGCCCGCCGGCCCCGTGCGCGGTCCCGCCCTCCGGGCCAACCTGGGCATCGCCCTCGCTCTTCACCGCCTCGTCCTGGCCGAGCAGGGCCGCTCCGCGTCCCCCGCGCGGGTGGCGGCGGCCGTGGAGCGGCTCGTCCTCCCTGGACGCGTCGAGATCTTCCCCGGCGATCCGCTCCTCGTGATCGACGGAGCCCACACGGAAGAGTCCTTCGTCGCCCTCCGCGACACCCTGTCGGAGCTCGAGGTGGAGACTCCGCGCGTCGCCGTGCTCTCCCTGGCGAGCGACAAGCGGGCGGATGCGATCCTCCCCCTCGTGCGCCAGATCGCGGACACCGTCTACCTCACGCGGGCCGACCCGGTGCGCTCCCGCGATCCGCTCGAGCTGCGGAGCCTCCTCGGCGGTGGCATCGTCTGCGAACCACCCGCCGAGGCGTTCCGGCGCGCGATCGACCACGGCCGGCCCGTCGTCGCCTGCGGATCGATGTACCTGGCCGGCACGCTGCGCCCCCTCGCCCACCGACGGCCGATCCCGGCGGGCTAAAAGCCTTCCATGAAAAGGCCCCTGGATGTCAAGGGCCGACGTGGCGGCCCGCGCTTGGACGAGCGGGCGAGGCCCCAGCCTCTCGCAATGTGCCGGCGGAGCGCCAGCGGCCAGAGCGTCCGTTGCGCCAGGGGCAAGCCAGGCGAAGCGGAGCCAGCCACGGCGGGAAGCCGAAGGCCGCGGCGCGGAGTGAGCCCCCACGAGCTCGGCGCCGCCCCGCGCCGAGCGCCTCTCGGCGTCAGCGCTTCGGCTGCTCGCTCGAGGCGGCCTTGACCGTCTCCGCCTGGCTGGCCTCGTCGGTGTGCTCCTCCTCGTCCTCGTCGGATGCATCGAAGCAGAGCTGACCCTTGTGGAGCGTGACCGATATGCCCTTCTTGCCGACGAACTTCCCCCGCAGGAGGTCCTCGGCCAGAGGGTCCTCGATCCTGTGCTCGATCGACCGGCGGAGCGGGCGGGCGCCGAACTCCGGGTTGTATCCCTTCTCGATGAGATACTCGATGACCTCGTCGCTCACATGCAGGTGGAGGCCCTGGTCGAGGATTCGCCTCTTCACGTGGCTGAGCTCGATATCGATGATCCGGCGCAGATCGGCGCGCGAGAGCCCGTTGAAGACGATGATCTCGTCGAGGCGGTTGAGAAACTCCGGCCGGAAGTGCTTCTCGACCTCCTGGAGCAGTTCCTCCTTCATCTCCTCGTAGCTGCGGTCCGAGGAGGTCGGCTTGAATCCGAGGCTCGACTGGTTCTTGATGATGTTCGCCCCGATGTTGGACGTCATGATGAGGATGGTGTTGCGGAAGTCGATGTGCCGGCCGAAGCTGTCCGTCAGCTTACCCTCCTCCATGATCTGAAGGAGCATGTTGAAGACGTCCATGTGGGCCTTCTCGATCTCGTCGAAGAGGACCACGGAGTAGGGCCGGCGCCGGATCTTCTCGGTCAGCTGGCCTCCCTCCTCGAAGCCCACGTACCCCGGAGGAGCGCCCACCAGCCTCGAGACGTTGTGCTTCTCCATGTACTCCGACATGTCGATCTGGATGAGCGCGTCCTCCTCGCCGAACATGAACTTCGCGAGAGCCTTGGCGAGAAGGGTTTTCCCCACACCGGTCGGCCCCAGGAAGATGAACGACCCGACGGGGCGGCGGGGATCCTTGAGCCCGGAGCGCGAGCGGCGAACGGCGCGGGCGATCGACTGGATCGCCTGGTGCTGGGAGATGACCGTCTTGTGGATCTCCTCCTCCATGGTGAGCAGACGTTCCGCGTCGGCCTTCTCGAGCCGCGTGAGGGGGATGCCCGTCATCTTGGAGACGGTCTCGGCGACCACCTCGCCGTCGACGATCCCCCCGCTCTCCAGGGCCTGATCGCGCCACTCGCGCTTGATCTGCTCCTTCTTCTTCTTGAGCTTGTCGGCCTGGTCGCGGAGGTTGGCGGCCCGCTCGAAGTCCTGCTGCGCGACCGCCTCTTCCTTTTCCTTGTTCAGGTCCTCGATCTGCCGCTCGAGCTCTTTCAGGTCGGGCGGCCGCGTCATCACCTTCATGCGGACCCGCGATCCGGCCTCGTCGATCACGTCGATGGCCTTGTCGGGGAGAAATCTGCCCGAGATGTAGCGCGTCGAGAGCTCCACGGCGCTCTCCAGGGCCACATCGGTGATCTGGACCCGGTGGTGGGCCTCGTACTTGTCCCGCAGCCCCTTGAGGATCTCCACGGTCTCCTGCTTGCTCGGCGGGTGGACCATGATCGTCTGGAAGCGCCGCTCGAGGGCGCCGTCCTTCTCGATGAACTTCCGGTACTCGTCGAGCGTGGTGGCTCCGATGCACTGCACCTCGCCGCGCGAGAGCGCCGGCTTGAGGACGTTGGAAGCGTCGATGGCCCCCTCGGCACCGCCGGCTCCCACCAGCGTGTGGAGTTCGTCGATGAAGAGGATGACGTTC
>JAFGKN010000281.1 GCA_016928605.1 Planctomycetota bacterium
CGTCGTCGAACCCGCGATCGGCCCAGCCGTCCGGCTCGCCGCCCGCCGGCACCAGGTAACGGGCAGGGCTCTCCGCTCCGATGAGGACTTCGCCCTGCACCGCCTGCTCGATGCCGAAGGAAACATCGTCGTACTGCTCCGGATAGGCGGGCGCGAAGGCATCCACGAGGCTCGCGCCATCCGGCATCACCAGAGCGAGGTACTCGCCGGTGCTCGAGAGACGAAAGCTCGTGTGAAGCTCCTCGCCGGCCTCCGCCCGGTCCTTGTCCGAGGCGAAGACGACCAGATAGCCTCCGGCGGACAGGGTGACCGGGGGAAAGCGCCACTTCCGCAGGTCTGCCGCATCGTCGGTCAGGTACCAGCCGTCCAGCTCGACAGCAGACGCCCCTCGATTGTGGATCTCGATCCAGTCGGAGAAGTCGCCATCCTCGTCGGCCAGATCGCCGCCCACGGCGAGGAGCTCGTTGAGGACGAGGTCTCCGGCCGCCGACGGGCTCCCCGCGAGAAGGATCAGCACCACAGAGAGCACCACAGCGGCGGGAAAGACCACGGGGATCCTCCCGGCGGCGAGGACTCCGTCGATATCCACGGCACTGCGCATTGTCCGCATCCTTCCCGTCACCCGTTCATCAACCGAAGATCCCAAGGGCGGCCGCCGCGGAAACCTCCGGAGCCCGCATCCACAGCAGCAGGAGCAGGCGGACAGCGGCGACGCCGGCTCCAGTGTAGCACCTCGCCAGGCGTCCGAGGAGCGATTCCCGCCCGGACGACCGCCGTCCGGCGCCGGCCAGGACGAGTCCGTCTCGCCGCCCGGTCTCAGTACACGCCCCAGGGATACTGCGTCCTGGGGAGACAGAATCTCCCTTCGGGCTGCTCGGCGAGGTCGATCGTGAGCTCGAAGGGTTCGTCGGGCTCACGGAGGTAGGGCTCCCCGATGCGGACCGTGTACTCCATGGCGGCGAGGTCCACGATCTCGACTTCCATATCGTACAGGCAGCAGCAGAAGCACACCCCGCCGATCTCTGCCTCGCGGATGGTGATCGCCCCCTCATCGAAGATGATCTCGGCCACGAGAGCGTCGGGGCAGCAGTTGAAGCCTGCGTTGACATGCGTCAGGTGGAGCACGCCGCTCTCGTAGACGTACTGGATGCAGGCCTGATCGGGGGGAACGCCGCCGATGTCGGGGAAGTCCTTGCAGCCCTTGTAGGAGATGAGGGATCCGGAAGGCGGCGCGGCCGGGCAGACATCGCCGGAGAACTCCCTGCAATCGAGCGCATCGTCGGTCGGATCCACGCCGCACTCGGGATGGGGCAGCGGCGGCAGGGGACCTCCGAGGAAGAGGAAGTTCAGCGAATAGACGGCATCGGAGAGGTCGATCGTGCCCGAGTCGTCGACATCGGCCGCATCCAGGCAGCCGGGAACACTCGTACCATCGAGGAAAAGGTACATGAGAATCCGGACCGGATCGGTGAGCTCGATCGCCCCGTTCTGATCCACGTCGCCGCGGATGAAGGAGACCGCGCGCGCCGAGGGCCCCGCTGCCAGGACGAGCAGAAGCATCCCGCTCGCGAGGGCGAGCGGCGCCGAGTGTCTTGCGATCATGATGCACCCCCTGGAGAGCGGTAGAAACCGCGGATTCCGCCTGACCCCATCCGGGGTCCAGGACTCTTTCTCGATGGTGACCATCCGACGGATTCGATGCAAGGATAGAAACCCGGATCCGGAGCCACTCGTTCGGGTCACGGCTTCGCGTCTCTGCGGTTCAGCATCGTCGCGGGCTGCCGGCGACAGCCGGCGCCCCGGGCCTCCGCCTCACTCGCTGGACGCCGCCGCCGGAGGCCGGCTCGCCTCGACCTCGAAGATCGCCACCGCGAGCGGCGGGAGCCGGAGCTCGATCGGGTCGCCGGCGCCGCGCTTGCCCGCGAGCTGGCCGGTCTCGCCGTGGACGCCTTTCACCTCGAGCGCGCAGCTCTCGTCAGCCCGCGGCAGGAGCAGAAGCTCGCCGAGCGAGCTCTCGAGAGATCGCGGCTCGCCCGATGGGTTCCTCAGCGCGAGCGTGCCCTTCTCGCCGTCCCAGGCGGAGAAGCCGTACACCTCGGCCTTGCTCGGATCGCCGCCCACCATGCGGCCGAAGCGGAAGAGCTTCTCGTGCCCCTTCGCCCACTTCGCCGCGCGCGCCAGCATCTTCCACTGATCGAGAGTGATGTCGCTCGCCTGGATGTACCAGTCGTGATGGAGCGAGGTCCGGGCCGCGAGCCACCAGAAGCCGCGCTCGAAGACCGCGTCGTCGCCGCCGGCGATGCGGTGCTGGACGATGTCGAAGGTGACGAACGCCGACGCTGGCATGTCGGTCGTTCGGTGGAGCTGGAGGACCGAATCGAGATACGTGTGATGGCGATCGAAGGGCGTGCCGGCGCCGGCGTGGCTGTCGTCGTGCCCTCCGCGCCACAGGAAGTCGGCGTGCTGCAGCCAGAAGGGAGAGGGGTTCGAGCCGGAGGTGTAGCCGATCAAGAGATCGGCGCGCGCGCGCCTCCACGCGGCGAACGTCTCGATCAGAGCATCCATCTGGGCGATGGTTCCTCCGGGGCCCACCGGATGGCCGTGGCTCGCGTCCTGGCAGTCCGGCCAGAAGCCGTCGACCTTGATGTAGTCCATGCCCTCCCTCGCCCAGCGCGAGAAGCTCTCGACGACGTGCCGGCGGTAGCGCGGGCCGGCCAGGCAGAGCTTTCCGCTCTGGATCTCGAAGCCGGCGGTCTCCGCGAACGCGATGCGCTTCGGCCGGTAGGAGTAGCCGCCGATCGGCCCGAACCAGAGGGAGACACCGATGTCCGCCTCGGCGCCCGCCTCCTGGAGTGCATCCCATCCGCCCGGAAACCGCTGCCGGTGCAGGCGTCCCCAGATGAGCGTCTCGGCGTCCCAGTCGAAGTCCCATCCGTCGTCGAGCGTGAAGGAGTCGA
>JAFGKN010000282.1 GCA_016928605.1 Planctomycetota bacterium
CTGCTCGAGATCGTGCGCGGCCTCGGCTGGCCGGCGCAGCCCATCCTCGCCGACCGGCGCTACGGCGCCGACACGCACTGCGCTCTCCTCGTCTCGATCGAAGGCCGCCCTCACCTCCTCGATCCGGGGTACCTGATCCTCCGCCCCGTGCCCCTCGACAGTCGCCGGGAGGTGGTGATTCCGACCGACTTCAACCGCGTGGTGCTCGGGCCCCGCGAGGGCGGCGAGAGGATCGACCTCTTCACCGAGCAGGAGGGCGCGCGGACGTACCGCCTGACGTTCAAGACGGCGCCCGTCGACCGCGGCGAGTTCCTGCGGGCCTGGGATGCCTCCTTCGACTGGGACATGATGCGGTATCCGCTCCTCAGCCGCGTCGCCGGCGGCCGGCAGGTCTATCTCCAGGGACGGAAGCTCCAGCACCGCAGCATCGAGAGCGTCGAGCGGCGGGAGCTGGCGTGGGACGATCTGCCCGAGCGCATCGCCCGCGAGTTCGGCATCGCGAGGGAGGTCATCGATCGGGCGCTGAGGCTTCTCGAGAGAAAGGGAGAGCGCAGTGGCAAAGCCCCAACTCCCTGAGAACGTGAAGCTCTTCGCCGCCATCCTCTGGGCGAGCCGCGATGCCCTGCGGGCTGCCGAGCGGGAGATGGCCGCCCTGTGGGGCGACATCGACTTCGCCGGCGAGGACCACCCCTTCGACGCGACCGACTACTACGAGCGCGAGATGGGCGCAGATCTGCGGCGCCGCCTGGTCTCCTTCGCGCGGCTCATCGCGCCCGAGGCGCTGGTCGATGCGAAGCTCGAGGCCGCCCGCATCGAGGACCGGCACCGCGGTCCGGCCGGAAGGCTCGTCAACATCGACGCGGGCACCGTCGACCTCGGCAAGGTCGTCCTCGCCTCCGCCAAGGCGGCCGGCCAGAAAATCCACCTCGCGGGCGGCATCTACGCCGATCTCGTCCTGCGCTACAAGAAGGGCCGCTTCCATCCGTTCGAGTGGACGTTTCCCGACTTCGCGAGCGGCCGCTACGAGCCCGAGCTGCTCGAGATCCGCCGCATCTACAAGGGACAGGTGAGGGGCGGCTCGGCTGCTTGAGTGGAGAGCGCCGCCGGCGGCCCGCGCCGGCACGGCTCTCGCGCCCGAGCCCGGGCGGCTCGATCCCCGCAGAAGAAACGCAAGGCCGGCGGGGCGTAAGGAGGAGTTGGCGCACGGGCCGCTCCGGGTTATAACGGGGGCATGAGGCTGGGGCGCGGTACGGGTTTGGCGTGCGCGCGGTGGCCTCTCTCTCCCCCGGCGGTGAGGACCCCCGCCCGGAAGAGAGTCTGCCACGGGCCGCCCGCAGCCGCGGGCGAGCCCATCGCCGTCCAGCGGATACTGTTGCCGCCCAGCTGGATCGCCGCGCGAGCGCTAGGCGCCGGTCCGCTTCGCGTGGATGCGGGCCGGCGGCTCGACAGCCGCGCCAGCTCGTCGATGGGGACGAGGCATGAAGACATGTCCGAACTGCGGGCACGCGCTGTCCGACGATCGGCTCGCCTGCGCCTTCTGCGGGTGGACCCGACCGCACTCGCCGCAGCTCCGCGGCGAGCCGGACGGAGTCGCGGGACCGGAGGCGCCCCCCCGCGGCGGAGAGGCGCGCTCCCCCGTCGCGGACGAGGCTGCCGCCAGGGCGCGCCGGCGCAAGCGCCGCGAGGAGAAGGCTCGAGCGCTCTCGCGGCGGACCGCACCGCGCCGTCCTCCTCCCATCTACTCTCCTCCCGATGTCGACCCGGAGGCGGCGTCTCGCGAGAGGAAGAGGCGCCGTCCGTGGGACCGCGCGGTGGATACCGGCTGGATACCGCTCGCGGCGGCGGCTCTCGTCTGCGCGGGGCTGGGAGCCGCCTGGTTCCTGAGCCGCGGCGAGCCCGAGCCCCCCGCCGACGAGACGCCGGTGGAGGCGGCGAGACCCGTCGCCGCTCGCGTCGAGGGGCGCGCCCTCTTCGATGAGAGCAGCGAGCCCGCGGAGGGCGCCGCCGTTCAGGTCTTTCTCGAGGGGCGAGCGTCGCCGCTCGAGACGACCACCGATGCCAGCGGGCGCTTCGCGGTCGACGGCCTCGATCTGGGCGGTACGGCGAGGGTCCGCGCGGTGGTCAAGCTCCGCGGAGAGCGCGCGTCCGAGTACGAAGGCGAGGGCTCGCAGCCGGCGCGGCCCGGAGCGGAGAACATCGACCTGGGGGTCGTCCGCATCCGCCGGACCAAGGAGAAGGAACCCGAGCCGGTCGCCCGCGAGGAGCGCGAAACCCGCCTCGAGCGATCCTTCGCGGAGGCCATCCGCGCTGCCCGCGAGACAGAGTGGACCGCAGTCCAAAAGACCTGCGATGCGATCCTCGCCGAGATCGAGGACTCCGTCGCCCGGAGCCCGAAGCACGCCCTGAGCGACGGGGAGCGGGGCCTCCACGTGCCGGTCTGCCTGCTCCGCGGGCGCGCACGACGCGAGCTGGCGAGCGAACCTTCGCACCTGCACAAGGCCATCGAGGATCTCGAGACGGCGCTCCGCTCGCACTGGCTGGCGCCGGCGAGCGAGGCTTCGGCGCTCCAGCTCCTCGAGAAGGAGCTCGATCTCGAGCCGGCCGACCTGGAAGGAACCCTCGAGTGGATCGAATGCCACCGCCGGCTCCTGGAGGCGGGTGCGCGCGACCCGAAGGAGCCTGCGCCGCCGCTCCTGCGCACCGCGTGGGAGCGCATCTTCGAGGCGGACTCCGGCGATGGGCGGCACACGAGCCTGCGCGAGGAGGTCGCCGCCGGGCTCATACGGACCTTCGCCGCCGAGCCGGCCAGCGACGACCGCCTCGAGAGGATCGTCGCGGCGTACCGGCAGGGGCTCCGGGGAGCGGTGGAAGAGCTCTACCGAGCGGAGATCGAGAAGCCTATGATCGCGCTTCGCCAGCGGATCCTCGAGGCCTCGCGCCGTGCGCTCGATCTCGCGCGGCAGGCCCGGGAGAAGGCCGACCCGAAGGCGTGCGAGGAGTCGGAGGAAGTGGCGCGGCAGGCCCTGGCCCAGGAGAAGGACCTTCTCCGGTACCACCGGCTTCTCGATCCGGCGGCGGGGATCTCCGAGTGCGCCTACGCGATGCAGTTTCTCCGCGTCGAATCGCTGTCGCTGCGCGGCGAGTTCGGCGATGCGCGCGATGAGATCGAGCGGCTCCGCGGCTGGCTCGCCGCGCGGGATCCCTCCAGGCCGCCGCCGCGGCTGGCCGAGGATTCCCCGCCGGAGCCCCGCGTTCCCATCGCTTCCATGGAGAGCTGGCTCCACTTCTACGAGGGGCGAAACGCCCTTCTCTCCTACGCGAAGAGCGGAGGCGTCCCCCCACACGATCGGGCGCGCGAAGCGCTCGAGGCGGCGCTGGCCGGACCGGCGAGCGACGAGCTGGCGGACAGCGCGCAGCGCTACCAGATCTATCTCGAGGTCTACCTCGACGGCTCGAGGCTCTCGGAGCTCTTCGATCGCTACAGGGCGCAGCGGGAAAGCGAGGGAAAGAGCCTCGAGGCGGAGCGCTGGCTGGCGCACATCGCGATGCGCCTCGCCACCCGCGGAGAACCCGGGAGCCGCGAGAAGGTGAGGGCGATCTCCCGGCGCCTCGAAATTCTCGCCCGCGAGATCGCGGAGCTCGAGAAGGAGAAGAGGACGGCGCGCAATCACCGCAACGAGGCGGCGGAGACGCAGCTCACCGGCTGGATCGAGAGCGCCGCCAAGGAGGTCGAAGATCTCCGCGCGCTCGGCCAGAAGGAGCTGGCGAGGAACGGCATGATCGCCGATGAGATCGCCGACGCCTCGAGACGCGCGGCTCCCTTCATCCAGCTCGCGAAGCTGAAGACCGGCTCCGATCACCCGCTGAGAGCAGAGGCCCACTACATCAGCGGGAAGCTCGATCTCCTCCGGGCCGAGACGCTCGGCTCCGCGCAGCACCACCGCAGCGCGGCCCGGGATCTCGAGGCGGCCCGGTCGATCCTCCAGGCCGCGAGCTGCGACCCGGTGCCGGTAGACCTCGCCGACCTGCTCGAGTCGCTGGCGATCGCCTCTCAGGCGGCCGACCCCGGAAGCGACAGGGCGGCGGACGCCTACGAGCAGGCCGCTCTCGAGCACGCGAAGCGGATCGGCGGCGCGAAGGATGCCCAGCGCTGCGCCCTGCTGGCCGTCGACTGCACCCGGGTGTCGACGAGAAAGCGCCTGGGGCACGGTCCGGAGGAGGTGCTCGAGTCCTTGAAGGCCGCGGGCGTCCTCTCGAGCGATGCGGCAGTGCTCGACTCCGCCGCCATGTACGATGAGCTGGGCGCCATCTACGAGGGCCGACGGCTCTTCGCCGATGCCGCCGACCGCAGGCAGCTCGCGTACGACAGGGAGCCGACCCCCGAGCGGTGCCTCGAGGCGGCGAAGGCCTACATCTCGCTGTGGAGGTACGCGGAGGCGAGGAAGGTGCTCGAGGACGGCGCCGCGCGCTGGGGCCAGGCGACGGAGATCCAGGGGCGCCTCGAGACCGATGTCAAGCCGCGGCTCTACCTCGATCTCGCCAGGGAAATACTGCCGCTCTGATCCCGGCGCGCTTATGATGTCACCCGTCACGGCTCACCGGCGATGCTCGCCCCGGAAGCGATCGCGCCGGCCGCCATCGCAAGACGAAAGGAGTTCCTCATGCCCCGCAACCTTCTCTGGATCGCGCTCTGCTCCCTGATGGCCCTCGGCTGGCTCGTTCCTCCGGCCTCCACCGCGGCGCCCGAGGCCGCGCCTCCCGAGGCCGCTCGAAACGCTTCCGCCGCGCGGCGCGACGCCCGCATGAGGTGGTGGCGGGAAGCCCGGTTCGGGATGTTCATCCACTGGGGCCTCTACGCCATCCCCGCCGGGAAGTGGAAGGGCGAGGAGATCGGC
>JAFGKN010000283.1 GCA_016928605.1 Planctomycetota bacterium
GGTCCGCCAGGTGCCGTAGCGAGCGTCCAAGAGCCGGAGTTCACAGATTCGCGGACACCTGGCCGGCGCTCGGAACGCGATGGCGCGCCGCACGCTCCGAGAGCCGGCCCGGCGTCCAGGGCCTCGGGCTCGGGCGCCCGGCGAGCGCCAGCGCGTCACGGAGCGCACGTCGCGGACGGCGCGGCGCAGTCGAGCGCGTCCGGAGGATCGGACGGCGGATCGACGCCGCAGTCCTCCAGCGCGTAGCCGGCGTCGCTCGGCGCCGGTGGGCTCGGAGCCGCGCCGCCGAGGAAGAGCCAGCCGAAGATCCGGATCGCGTCCGTGATCGACAGATCTCCGCTGTCATCCGCATCCGCGGCATCCATGCAGGCCGGAGCCTGCTGGCCGAGGTAGAGGTAGCCGAGGATCGCGATGCCGTCGGTGAGGTCGATCTGGCTACTGGAATTGGCGTCGCCACGGACGAACCGCGTCTCCGGAACCTCCTCCTCGTAGGTGAATCCGCCCGCGAGAGTGCCCGTGCCGAAGGGGGTGGTCACCGTCACGTCCGCCGGCCCCGCCTCGCCGGCCGGAGCGATTCCCGTGATGGTGCTCTCGTCTACGACCACCAGCGACGTGAGGAGGCTGCCGCCGATCTGGGCCGTGATGTTTCCGGCGCCGCCGCCGACGAAGTCCGCGCCGGCGATGGTGACCTCGACGCCTCCCTCGGTACCTGCGGAGGACGGGGTGATGCTCGTCACCTCGGGCGGCGGCACGTAGCGGAACGCCGACGGAAGCGTCGCCGAGCCGCCCGGCGTGGTCACGACGACGTCCACGAGTCCGGCCGTGCCCGCAGGGGTGATCCCCTCGACGGCGCACGTGTTCAGCCGTACGCTCTGCTCGAGGGCGCCATCGCCGAGCGCGACGGTCGTGCCATCGGGAAACACGCGGCCCAGCACGCGGATCGTCTCTCCCCCCTCGAGCCGGCCCATCGCGGGCTCCACGCTTGTGACCTCCAGGATGCTCGTGTCGTGGCTGACCGCCACCGCATCGAACCACGCCTCGACCAGCCCTCCCTCTGTCGACCCGCACTTGAGGACGATCGTGATCACGTCGGAGAAGGGGGTCAGCTCGGCGACGCCGTCCTCCCACACCGCCGAAGGTTCAGGGTAGGGCCCCCCGAAGCCGACCTCCCACTTCGCGGCCAGGAAGGTCTCGGGATGGCCCGCCGGATCGTCGACCGCCTCGTAGCTGTAGGGGGCGTCCACGATGAGCACCTCCCACCAGCCGTTGCCGCCTGTCGCTGTCGCGCCCTTCCAGGCCCAGTCGATCTCGACCGGCACGCCGCTCTCCACGCACATCTCCTGGTAGACGCCGAAGCTGGCGTTGGGAGACGAGAGGTAGAGGGACGACTCTCCATCGTAAGGATCTTCCGGCCAGGCATAGTCATAGGTACTGCCCAGGGCCCAGGGCGAGACCCACTCGGTCCAGCCCGTGGAGTCCAGCGTCTCGAAGCCTCCGTTGACCACCCAGCCCTGGGCGCAGACGAGCGGAGCCGCGGAGACCATCGCCGCGGCGAGCACCAGCCACCGGACCCCTTGCGCGTTCTGTCGTCGATCCATCGTCCAGCCTCCTGTCCTCGCGGAGTCTAAATCTATCCCGAACATCGATCCTGGCCCCGGCCGGCGGCGGAGCCGGCGGAGCGTCTTTGGGATAGGCTCTTCGTCGGGCCGAGATCCTCGCCGTCCGAGGCTCGCATCCCGCCACCTTGTAGATCCTCCATCCACCTGCCATGCCAACATCGAATTGCCAGGCCGGGAGGATGGAAAGTCAACCTAAATCGACAAGAGATCCTCCCGCGAGCCCGCCCTGCCCTCCCCTGCGGGGATGCAGCGGCCCTCCGCGGCACCTCCAGATGCCCTCGCCGGTTGATCCGCGCCTCCCGGGGAGCCAACATGGAGGCACGCCTCGAGGTGCGGGCGCCGTGTCGACGAGCCCGCACGCCCCGAGGGCGCACCCCGCAACGGATTCGGAGCAAGCCGCCATGATCTCGCGCGCATCGGTTTCGTTCTTCATCGCCGCCGTCCTCGCCGCGGGCGCAGGTCCTCGCGCCCAGGAGCCAGCCGCATCGCCGCCGCCGCCCGCGCCTGCGAGGGAGACGGGGTGGAAGCAGAAGGAGTTCATCGTCACCTTCTGGTGCCCGCCGCCGGCCACGGACGAGGCGCTCGCGCGCGTGGCCGCCGAGCACTACAACCTGACGTGGGTGCCGGTGGAAGGTCTCGACGCGGCCGCGAAGCACGGCCTGCGCGCCATGCTCACGAGCAGCCTGCTCAATCCCGCAACGCTCGACGATGCGGATCGCCGCGCGGAGCTCGATGCCCTGATCGCGCGGGTGAAGAGGCATCCCGCTCTCGAGGCCTACTACATCGTCGATGAGCCCGGCGCCCCCGCCTTCCCCGCCCTGGGGAAGCTCGTGGCCTACCTCCGCGAGCGCGACCCGGACCGCCTGGCCTACATCAACCTCTTCCCGACCTACGCGTCGGAAGCCCAGCTCGGCGTCACCGCCGCCGCGGCGGAGCGCGGCAGGGTCGGCTACCCCGAGCACCTCCACGGCGTCGGCCCCGAAGACCGCACGGTCATCGCCTACCGGGAGCACATCAAGCAGTTTCTCGAGATCGTCAAGCCCGATCTCATCAGCTACGACCACTACCACTTCTTCAAGGAGCACGACAC
>JAFGKN010000284.1 GCA_016928605.1 Planctomycetota bacterium
CCGGCTCGCACTCGACGCCGCCGCTCGTCACGAGGAGGTCGAGATCGCCGTCGCCGTCGGCATCGAGCCAGAGGGCGGCCATGTCCTCGCTCCGCTCATCGGCGCGGAAGACATCCTCCACCGCACGGCTCCGCTCGAACCTGCCGGGCGCCGCCCGCAGGTAGAGCTCGCCCGCCTGTCCCGCCGCGCCGCAGAGGAAGAGATCGTCGTCTCCATCGCCGTCGGCGTCGCCCCACGCCATGCCGCCGCCGAGCTGGGAGAGCTTCCCCGGAAGCAGCGGCTGGCGGGCGTAATCGTCGAAGGGCGTCTCGCGGTGCACGAACGCGAGCCCCGCTGCGCGCGCGATCTCCTCGAAGCTGCGGCGCGTCGGGGCGGTGGACTCCGCCGGTCTCTCTTCCGGCGGCGCATCCGGCTCGACGATCGTGTAGCGATGATCCGCCTCGAGGTCCTCGAAGCGCTGCACCCCCCCGCCGGGCCATGTCACGCTCAAACGGCGGATCGTGTCCTGCGCGCCCAGGCCGAAGTGGAGAGCGGGATCGTTGCTCGCCGCGTAGCCGGTCTGCGGGTTCACGACGCGGATCTGCTCCGCGCCATCCGGCGTCTCGATGCGGACCACGGCCCCGACCGCGGACCGGTGGGTCGCCATCGCCTCGAGCGCGACGATGACGCGGTGGTTCCTCGATTCGCGGTTGCGGTAGATCCCGACGCGCTCGTCGAGGTGGATCGTCACGAGGTCGAGGTCGCCATCGCCGTCGAGATCCCCGTGCGCCGAGCTGTAGCTCATGCCCACGTGGTCGAGCCCCCACTCGCGGCTCGCGTTGCGGAACCGGAGATCGCCCTCGTTGCGGAAGGCGAGGTCCTGCTCCCGGAGCGGGGGCTGATCCTTCCAGATGTCCCACTCCGTCTGCCCCACGAGCATCTGCACGGTCACCGGCACATCCGCGTCGTTCGACATCCGCGCGCATCCGTTGGCGATGAGCGCGTCGACGCGCCCGTCGCCATCGAGATCGAGGAGCTTCGGCCCCCACGTCCAGTCCGAGCGAGCCAGGCCGCAGAGGAAGGCGACCTCCATGAACCGCCCGGCGCCCGTGGAGAGGAAGAGATGATTGCGCATGACCTGGCGCGGCCAGTTGTTCTCGAGAAACCAGCCCCTGTCGCCGATCTCCCCCATCACCATCTTCTCCTTGCGATGGGTCGTCGGAGACATCTCCCCCACGAGCAGGTCGAGCCGGCCGTCGCCGTCGATGTCGCCGAGATCGGATCCCATCGACGACCAGGTCATGATCGAAGTGACGGAGGCGATCACGTCGGTGAACGTGCCGTCGCCGCGGTTGCGGTAGAGGTGGTCGGGATCCGTGAAGTCGTTCGCGACGTAGATGTCCAGCAGGCCATCCTCATCGTAATCCCACCAGATCGCGCTGAGGCCGTGTCCGGGCGCGCGGATGCCGGCCTGCTCGCCGACGTCCGTGAAGCGGCCGCCGTCGTTGCGGAAGAACCGATCCGGCCGGCCGCAGGTGTCCGCGGTGAACCTGTTGGGGCCGATCTCGCGCAGGAAGTAGTACTTCTCGAACTCCGGGAGGATGTAGGGCTTCCCGTCCTTGAAGCCGACGGGGGGCTCCTTGGGCCGGCCGCCGGGACGGTAGTAGCGGTAGGTCAGCACGAAGACGTCGAGATCGCCGTCGAGATCGTAGTCGGCGAAGTAGGGCATGAGGCTGGCGTCTTCCAGGTCGAGACCGCGGTCCGCGGCGGCCTCGAGGAAGCTCCGCCCATCCCCCCGGTTGATGAAGAGCTGGTTGGGAGAGCCGTAGTTGCAGACGTAGATGTCGAGGTCGCCGTCGGAGTCGATGTCGGCCATGGCCGCGCCGACGCCCCACGCATCGCCGCCGCCGACGCCGGCGCTCTCCGTGACATCCTCGAAGCGCAGGTCATCTCCCTGGCGGTAGAGGCGGTTCTCGCCCGGCCCGTAGGTGAAGAAGAGATCCGGGCGCCCGTCGCCCGTGACGTCTCCCATCGCCGCGCCCCCCGAGACGAACGCCGTGTGATTGAGGTTGCTGCGCGGGTGGCTGCGGTCCATCCGGCAGGCGAAGTCGATCCCCGTCCGCTCCGGCGGCAGGCTCTCGAAGAGCGGCTCGCCATCGGGAAGGGACTCGCGGGCCGCGAGAGGCCGCGCGCGGATCGAGCCGGGCGGGCCGGACGGCTCCGCCTTCCGGGGAGCCGCTCCCTGCGGCGCATCCGAACGGCCGCAGCCTCCGAACGCCAGGAGGATCGAGGAGACCAGCGCGGCGGCGACGACGCCTGAGAAGCCGGAAGAGCGGCGAGAGCGCTGCGACGGTTCCGAACGCCTCCCGGTGCTCATGTCGCCGCCCAGCGCCGTGGATCGAGCATAGCGACCTCCGCCTGCAGCCTCATGGCTTCGCCTTCGCGCGCACCGCTCGCAGGCCATCGAGCGCGTCGCTCATCCTGCGCAGCGTCTCGCGGTTCCGCGGCGTGCCGAGGTTGGAATGAGCGCGGACGAAGCCCTCGATCGCGGCCAGCTCCTCGTCCGAGGCCTCGCCAGGCGACGGGCAGAGCTCGGCGAGGCGGAGGTAGCGCCGGATCGACTCCCGCGGCATGTCCGCATCGAAGAGCCGGCGCTGCATGCGCGATGCGAACTCCTCGGCGGTGATGTTTACGTTCCAGCACCGCTCGCGAAAGAGGTACTGGTGGGAGAAGAAGGGAAGGGTGTGAGGATGGAAGTCCCGCGGGCCCTCGATGCCCATGGCCGCCCAGCCGTTCCAGGCATTCCCGAAGCCCTGCCCCGGATCGTAGCTCGTCGCGAAGCCCGCGAGGCCGGTCTCCTCCGGACGGGGCGGCTCCGTCGACCCGTGGTACTCCGACATGCGCACGGTGGTGTGCCAGCGCAGCACCCGAGGATACTCGGCCAGCGCGCCGCTCTCCACGGGGTCGCCCCAGCACCACCACCAATAGAGGCGCGCCGGATCGATGGCGGCCAGGGCCTCGCGCCAGCGCTGGGTGTTGAACTTCCCGATGGCCACGGCGGCCTCGAAGTCCGGCCGCGCGGCGAACAGCCCGCCGAGGAGCTCGCGGATCGCGTCGAGGTGCCGCGCGGCCTTCGCCTCGTCGACGCTCCGGCCCTCGCCCGTGGGCTCGAGGTAGAGGCCATCCGCGCCGGGGAGAAGCCGGAAGAGATCCCGGTAGTACTCGATTCCCCGCTCGATGGAGCCCGCAGCCGCGTCGGCGTGGTGCCAGTTGTACCAGCCGCCTCCGATGTAGAACTTCATCCCCTCGGCGTGGCAGAGATCGATCAGCTCGCGCACGTTCTCGGGGACCGCGAGGTCGCTGCCCTCGTACTTCCCTCCGTACGTCTCGAGGAGGGGAAAGCCGGCGAGCCAGAACCAGTTCCGGTTGAGGGTGAGCTCCGAGTGGAAGCTCAGGACCGTCCGCCACGTCTCGAGGTCATCGTACGCGGACCAACAGGGAAGCATGTAGACGCCGCGGTACGAGAAGCGAGGCCGCAGGGTCAGATCGAGGGGCACGTCGACCGAGGCCGCGCTCGCAGTCACGCGGGTGCGGAAGAAGACGAGCTCCTGGCACCCGTGCTTGAGGCCGAGGGGAGTCCGCGCCGCCACGATCACGAACCGGCGCGATTCGCTCTCGTGGGTGAGGAGCCGGAAGCCCTCGTCGCCGGCGCCGTCGAGGGAGAGCTCGAGGCCGCCGTCGACGAGCTCCTGGATGGCGGGGTTCGTCGCGGCATCGCCGGCGAGGATGTAGGTCCCGGGCCTCCCGGCGCTCCGCACGACCGGCAGCCGCCAGCCGAAGAGCTCATCGAAGCGCCCGTTGAGCGTGCGCTGGACGATCCGCCGCATCGGCCCCTCGATCCGGGGCGCCGCGATGCGCGCGCGGTGCTTGCCGTCGCGCCAGAGATCGAATCCCTCCGCCCGCGCGGCGGCCGGGAAGAGAAGCGCGCAGAGGCCGAGATGAAGGAGAACGGCGAGCAGACCGCGGAGAGAGGATGCGCCGAGGCCGGAACACGGAACGGCGCGGCGGGCGGCGCGAAGCATTGCGGGGAAGACGTGCATGTCAGATCCTTCCGTGCGCCCATCTTGCATCGAGCCTCCGCGGCGCACAAGGGTCGAGAGCCGCCGGAGCGGGGTCCCCGCCGGCGCCACCTCTCGCCGGTCAGAAGATGAAGTCCGTGCTCAGGAAGTTGCTCCGCCTGCCGCGGACGATGTCGGTCAGGATCTGCTGGTTCATGTCGTGGCTCTTGGCGGCCACGAGCGTGCGGATGCTGAACACACGAAGAGCGTCGGAGACAGAGAGCGTGCCCTCCGCCGAGTTCTTGCGCCCGGTGAAGGGGAAGGTGTCGGGGCCGCGCTGGCACTGGCTGTTGATGTTCACGCGACAGACCTGATTCACCAGCGGATCGATCAGACTGGCGATCCGCCCCGGATCCCGGCCGAACAGGCTGACCTGCTGCCCGTAGGGGGACTCGACGACGTACTCCACGGCCTCGCCGATGGAATCGAAGGTCGCGACAGGGACCACTGGGCCGAACTGCTCCTGGGAGTAGAGGTCCATGCCGGGACGGACAGGGTATACCACCGCGGGATGGAAGTAGGTTCCCGAGACGGTGCCGCCGGCCTCGTTGAGCACTTCCGCGCCGGCGGCGATCGCCTCATCGGTGATCCGGTGCAGGTACTCCGGCTTGCCAGGCACGGGAAGCGGAGTGATCCTGACGTCCTCCTCCCACGGCATGCCGAACGCCAAGGCCTCGACCGCGGGGACAAAGCGCGCGAGAAACGCATCGATGATCGATCGGTGCACGAAGAGGATCTTCAGCGCGGTGCAGCGCTGGCCGTTGTAGGAGAGCGAGCCGAGCACGCATTCCGTGACGGCCGTGTCGAGGTCGGCGTCCGGCAGGATGATGGCGGCGTTCTTGGCGCCGAGACCGAGGACCGAGCGCAGGCGGTGCGGTTGCGGATGCTGGTGCTTCAGGATGTCGGCGACCTTGGACGACCCGATGAAGGCGAGGCAGTCGATGCGCCCGGACTCCATGAGGGGACCGATCACCGTCGGACCGTCCCCGTAGACGGTGTTGACCACGCCCGGCGGGAACGATTCGCGAAACGCCTCGAGGAGGGGGCGGAGGAGCAGGACGCCGAGGTGGGCCGGCTTGAAGATCACCGTGTTGCCCATGATGAGAGCGGGGATGAGGGTGGTGAACGTCTCATTGAGGGGGTAGTTGTACGGCCCCATGCAGAGAGCGACGCCGAGCGGAGCACGGCGGATCTGGCCGATGATGCCTTGCTCGATCGTGAAGCGGGACGAGATGCGGTCGAGATCCTTGAGGGCGTCCACCGTGTCGACGATGTAGTCGACCGTGCGGTCGAACTCCTTCCGGGAATCGGCGAGGGACTTCCCGATCTCCCACATCAGGAGCCGCACCACCTCCTCGCGCTTCTCCTTCATCCGCCAGGCGAACTCCTCCACGTGCCGGATGCGCTCCGCGACCGGCATCGTCGGCCAGCCGCCCCGCCCGTGATCGTAGGCGCGGCAAGCGGCCTCGAGCGCCGCGGCGGAGTCGGCCGCCGTCATCAGGGGGCAGCCGCCGAGAACGATCTGCTGGGGAGGACCGCCCGGAGCGCAGACGCAGGAGCGCACGGGGTCGAGCGGCCCCTCCCAGGTCCGGATCTCGCCGCCGAGGAGGTACTCCCTCTGCTCGATGGGAAGCTGCGGCCGGTGGGGCTCGGGGATGAGGTCCCAGGCGGGAAAGATGGTCCGCAGGCGCTCGCTCAGGCTCATGTCGGGATCTCCTCATCGCTCGAAGGGGTCGTCGGGCGGCGGTCCACACCGGTGGGCGAATTGTAGCGCAAGCCATTGGAGATGCGATGCTTGTATCCCTTCCCGCGCCCTGTCCCACGTCGTCTCCCGCCACCCGTCCCCGGCTACCCGTCCCTCCCGTCCCCGTCCCAGGTTGATTCCCGGCCGGGCGCTTCCTCCCGTCCCCGTCCCAGGTTGATTCCCGGCCGGGCGCCTCGGCCTCCCGCGGTCCTGTCCCCCCGGTGCCTGTCCCCCGGTGCCTGTCCCAGGTTGATTCCCGGAGCGTCGCCACCACCCGGCACCACCCTTCCCAGGTTGATTCCCGGCCACCCTTCCCAGGTTGATCCCCCTCCCCGGCCTGTCCCAGGTTGATTCCCGGAGCGTCGCCACCACCCGCCACCCGCCACCACCCGGCCCAGGTCACCACCACCCGTCCCAGGTTGATTCCCGGAGCGTCGCCACCACCCGGCACCACCCGTCCCAGGTTGATTCCCGGCCGTTGATTCCCGGCCCAGGCTGATTTCAGGCCCGACCGATCGTCTCCTCCGATCCCCGCGGCCCTCGGGATCGGCTGCGGGGCGGCCGCCGGGCTCCAGCGCTCCCCGATTTGACGTATTTCGAGCCCTGCTATAGTCTTGGGATGGGCACAGCCCAGACGACGGGGACAGGTTCCGAGGCTGAGGCGCTCGCTCGCCGAAGGCTTCACACGCGTTACAGGTTGAGCAGTGACGGCAACTCCCTTGCAGGAGTCGGTCGCCTCTCCTTCGCAGGCGGGAGAGAGATCGGCCGAGAGATCGGCCCTCCAGGACTTCGTGAAGTGCTTCTTCCGGGAGCTCACGGCATACAGCCGCGAGGTCTTCCTCTACCCGGAGCAGCATCCGCGCCTCGTGGCCCGGACGCAGTCCCTCGGCGAGACCGTCGTCTCCTTCGTGAGCTCCCGCGACAGCGCGCTTTACTTCCAGGTCCGCGAGGGCACGCTCTTCTCCGGAAACGAAGCCGTCGACACGGGAGACGAGGCCGCGCCCCAGCTCGCCGCCTTCCTCCAGGAACGGATGGTCCAGCTCGTCTGCATCCTGCCCCAGGCCACGGCCGAGGAGGTCCTCGAGCTCGTCCGCTTCCTCATCGACCCGGAGAGGGTTGCCTGCAGTGGCATCGAAGGGCTGCGCAAGATCGATCTGGGCGCGAACATCGTGCTCTACCGCTTCCCGCGGAAGTTCTCGGAGAGCGGGAGCCCCGTCTCCGAGGAAGAGATCGTCGCCCAGGCCGAGCTGGGGGATGCCGAGGCCGAGGACGTTGGACTGGACGGGGAGGAGTGGCTCCGGTTCAGCAAGGAACAGCTCCAGTCGGTTCGAGAGATCCTCCGCAGCCCGCAGGTGCGGAGAAGGCTGAGCAACATCCTCGACTCGGCCGGCGAAGTCTGTGCAAAGGAGTCCGGAGACGCCGGCGGGGACGTGGATGGAGGCGGAGACAGGAGTGGGCATGGGCGGGGTGAGGGCGACGGCGATCGCGAGGGAGATGGCGAGGACAGCAGCGAGCTAGCCGGCCATGAGGTCTCGGCGGGCTTCGTCCCCTGCTTCTTCGAGCTCCTGCGGTCCGACCCGAGAATCAACTGGAAGGACTCGGAGCAGCTGCTTCGCTCCGTGGAGGCGAGCCTCGATCTTCTCGAGAAGGCCAAGTCCTTCAAGGAGTCAGAGCAAGGAGTGCCGCTCCACCTCCTCCATGTCCCCCGCGGGCAGCCGGATCTCCTGGGCGAGGACTTCCGTTGGCAGCTCCTCCGCAACTTCGCACCCCGCGACTTCCTTCCGGAGCCCCGCGCCGCGGTCGACCTGGCCACCCCGGCGGAGCCGGGAGCTCGAGCGGAGGCCGGCCTCCAGGGCGGATGGCAAGCCCCTGACCTCGCTTTCCTCCGCGAGGAGTTCGCCGACTTCTTCGAGCGCAAGCGATTCCTCTGCGAGTATGCAGCGACCGCGACCCACCTCGTGAATCAGCGCGA
>JAFGKN010000285.1 GCA_016928605.1 Planctomycetota bacterium
CGGCGCGCTCCCGCCGAGCTTCCGCCTGAATCCTTCCTCTCCTCGCCTCTCGTCTCTCCGTCTCTTCCTATTCCTCTTCCTCTCCCGCTCGCCGTCGGTCTCCCGTCTCCGCCGCCGGGGGAGCGGCGCGAGGATCTTCCCAGCCGTCAGCTCCCCGCGGGGTGGGGCTCGCCGAGAATCTCGAGGATCTCGGCCGCAGCCCGCTCCAGCTCGTCGTTGACGATGATATGGTCGTAGAGATCCTTCTCGCGCAGCTCCTCCCGCGCTCTCTCCACGCGCCGCCGCACCGTCTCGGTAGAGTCCGTCCCGCGCTGCCTGAGCCTCCTCTCGAGCTCATCGAGATCGGGAGGCTCGATGAAGATGGTGACCAGGCCGCCGATGCCCGCCTCCCGCAGCCGGCGGGCTCCCTGCACGTCGATGTTGAGAAGCAACGTCTCTCCATTGGCGATCCCCGATTCCACCGGCTCCCGCGGAGTCCCGTAGAGATGGCCGTGCACGCTCGCATGCTCGAGAAACCGACCTTCCTCGATGCCCAGCTCGAAGGTCGCCGGGCTCAGGAAGAGATAGTCCACGCCGTTCATCTCGCCTGCGCGGGGAGGGCGCGTCGTGCATGTGATCACGCGCCGCACCCCCGGCCTCGCGAGCAGCCTCCTGCAGATGCTGGTCTTGCCGGCTCCCGAGGGGCCGGAGATCACGACGAGACGGCCGGAACCGCTCATTGACTTCTCTCGTTTGTTCAGCAGATGTGCGCCCGCCTGCGGAAGATTCGCGGCCCGCGATCTCGCCTCCTTCCCGTCGCCCGAGCGCGGCCCCGCGCCGCTCCGCGGCCGCACTCCCGCGCGACGGGGCGCTCCGCCCGGCGGCCATACGCCGTCACTCGATGTTCAGCACCTGCTCCTTGACTCGATCCACCTCGGATTTCAGCTCGACGACGCTGAGAGCCAGCTCCGCGCTCGTCGCCTTCGCGCCCATGGTGTTCGACTCCCGGAACATCTCCTGGAGGATGAACTCGAGCCTCCGCCCCACGGGCTGCTGGCTGTCGAGCGCATCCGAGAACTGCTGGAGGTGGCTGTCCATGCGGGCGATCTCCTCGGAGATGTCCGATCGCTCGGCGAGGATCGCCACTTCCTTCAGGATGTCCTCCGGACCGAGAACCGCCTGCTGGTCTCCGAGCAGCTGGCGGACCCTCTGATCCAGCTTCTGCTGGTACTCCTCGATGGCGCGCGGCGCCGCCTTGCGGACATCCTGGAGCAGATCCCGCATCCGGACGCACCGGGCGCGGAGATCGACCTCCAGGTTCTGGCCCTCCAGCCGCCGCATGCTCAGCAGATCCTCGATGGCCCGGTCCATGACGTCGATCGCCACCGGAAGGACCTCCTGCTTGCCGAGGCGGAGCGCCTCCTCGCTGTTCACCACGCCGGGGAGCAGCAGCACATCCTTGATCTCTATGCTCTCGGATGGGCTCAGCTCCTGGCTCAGGCTGCGCAGCGAGTCCAGATACTTCTCGAGCACGCTCCGGTCGATCTCGTAGAGGTCGGCGGTCTGCCGCGGCTCGAAGCGAACCGTGAAGAAGACCGATCCGCGGAGGAGCCTCTTGCGCACGCGGTCCTCGAGCTCGTTCTGGACCCAGGAGATCTCCTCGGGGATCTTCGACGCGATCTTCAGGAAGCGGTTGTTGACGCTCTTGATCTCGGCCGACAAGAGAAACCGCTCGGCCTCCGCTGCGGCCTCTCCGTATCCTGTCATGCTCCTGAGCATCGCTGTGTGATCGACTCCGCTCCGCGCCCCGGTCATCGGCTGCGCGCGCCTCCCCGGGACAGGAGCCGCGCCCGGCGGACCGTCGAGCCCGCGGGCCTACTCCGCGTCCACTGGCTCCTCGCCGGAGGCGGGAGCTTCGGGCCGGGGCATGTCCTTGGAGGGCTCCGTCTCCTCGGGTGTGTCCACGTCCTCGGGGATCTCCGTCTCCTCGGGTGTGTCCACGTCCTCGGGGCTCGGCGGGAGATCCTTCTCGGCGGGGCGCTCCGGCATCAGCTCCCCGAGGATCTCCGCCACGGGGTCCTTCGTCTCCTTCTCGGCGGGCTTCTCGGGCTCTGGCATCAGCTCCCCGAGGATCTCCGCCACGGGGTCCTTCGTCTCCCCCTCGGCGGGCTTCTCGGGCTCCGCCGCCGTCGATTCTCCGGGGGCGCCACCGGCCACCGCGGCCGGCTCCTCCTCCTGGGGCGTCTCGGGGGCCAGCGCGGTCTCCTCGTCAGCCGGCGCCTGCAGCGCCGGCGTGCCGGGATCTCCGGGCAGGTCCCGCTGCTCCTCGGTGCCCGGAGTGTCGATCTTCCCCAGGAGGAGCAGGAGGCAGGCGAAGAAGATCCCGAGGCCGGCGGTGAACCGCGTGATGCCTCTCTGCGCCTTGGCACCCAGGAACGAGTCTCCGCCCCCGCCGCCGCCGAAGGCTCCGCCCAGGCCGCCCTCCTTGGAGTCCTGGAGCAGGATTGCGGCGACCAGGATCAGACCCGACAGGAACAGGATCACCACGCCAAGGACGTAGAAGATCGTGGTCCAGATCGAACCGAGGATGAAGAGAGAGTCGAAGGTCATGTGTCCTCCGCAGTCATTCTTTGCAGCCTGCGCAGATGCCGAGAAAGGACTCAGCCTTCAGGCTGGCCCCTCCGACGAGAGCGCCGTCGATATCCCGGCGCGCCAGGAGATCGGCGGCGTTGTCCGGCTTGACGCTGCCTCCGTAGAGGATCAGCGTCTCCTGGGCGCTGTCCGCCGAAGCGCCGAGAGCCGAGAAGATCCGCTCCAGCTCCCCGCGGATGAACTCGTGGACCTCCTGCGCCTGCTCGGGCGTGGCGGTGCGCCCCGTCCCGATGGCCCAGACGGGCTCGTAGGCGATGATCACGCCGGAGAGGTCGGCCGCTGTCTTCACGAGCGAGAGCCCTCCGTCGAGCTGGGTCTTGACCACTTCCATCGTGCGGCCCGCGTCGCGCTCCTCGAGCTGCTCGCCGACGCAGAGGATGGGCGTGATTCCGGCCTCGATCGCACGGGCCACCTTCCTGGAGATCTGATCGTCCTTCTCCCCGAAGACGTGGCGTCTCTCGGAATGCCCGAGGATCACCGCATCACCTCCCGCACCGCGGATCATCTCCGCCGAGATCTCGCCTGTGAACGCGCCCTGCGCCTCGAAGTGCATGTTCTGGGCTCCGACGAGATCGCCGGGGATCACAGCGGGCGAATCGCGCATCGCGGAGGCGACCGCCGCCAGGCTCACCGCGGTCGGAAAGAGCCCGATGCGGTAGGGGCGCTGCCTCTCCAGCGAGGCGAGGATCTTCTCCGCGAGATCCCTGGACTCCTCCAGGGTCTTGTGCATCTTCCAGTTACCGGCGATCAGAGGTACTCGTTGTTTCTTCGGTGACATGCGGGTCGTTTCTTTCGGGGGAAGTTCTTCGCGAGACGATCGCCCTC
>JAFGKN010000027.1 GCA_016928605.1 Planctomycetota bacterium
CGTGATCGGAGCCTCCATGGCGCTTCTCATCGCGCACTTCAGCGACATCCACCTCTCCGTCCCGCCCCGGGACATCCCCTGGAGGGACCTCCTCTCGAAGAGAATCATCGGGTGGGCCAACCTCCGGCTGCTCGGGCGGTACTCGCGGCTCGCCGCCGCGCCCCGGATCACGGAGGCTCTGCTCGGAGACCTGGAGGAGACCCGCCCGGATCACGTCGTGTTCACGGGCGATGCGACCGGTCTTTCGCTGCCGGCTGAATTCCGTGAGGCTAGACGCATCCTGGCGCCGCTCATCGACGGAGACCGCATCACGGGGATCCCCGGCAACCACGACTTCTACGTCGCGTCCGCCGTCCGCGCAGGGCTCTACGAGACCCACCTCGGAGCCTGGGAGAGAGCGGAGATCTCTCGCCCGCCGCTCTTCGCGCGGCTCCTCGGCGAGGAAGCCGCGCTGATCTGCCTGCGCGACGCGCGCCCGAGTGCGCTTCACGACTCATCCGGCCGGATCGGCGAGCCCCAGCTCGCCAGCCTCCGCGAGATCCTCCGGGACCCGCGCGTGCAGCCGCGGCGGCGGATCGTCGCCCTGCACTACGGGCCCCTGCGGTGGGACGCGCGGCCCGACACGCGCCTCCACGGTCTCGAGGACGGCGAGGAGCTCCTGGAGATCGTCGATGCGGCCCGCGTCGATCTGGTCATCCACGGCCACATCCACAGCCGCTTCGTCCTTCCGCGCAGCCCCCAGAGGCCGGTCCCCATCGCCAACCCCGGCTCGCTCACCTACTCCGCTTGCGAGAGAGCCTACCATCTCTACCGGCTGTCGGACAGCGGTCTCGAGATCCGCGTCCGGCGCTGGGACAAGGCCGCCGCCGCCTTCGCGCCCTGGCCGGATGCTCCCGGTTCGGGAAACGTTTAGCAGGGCTGTCAGGCGGCGCCAATCGGTGATCGCCGCAATCCTCCTCCGCCGGGGGCCCGGTTCCAGAGGTTCTCGCACACCCGAGCGGCCAGGGTGGGCTGCCAGCTCCCGGGAAGCCTGCCCCGGGCTGCCAGGGCGCGATCCGGGCCCGCTGGGCCGCCTCGGGCGGACGCAACGCCCGGAGACCGGGACTTTCTTCCTTCTCCACCCCCTTTTCAGGTGCTACCATAGGACTCTCTGCGAGGAGAATGGGCCTCGATATCCCTTGTCACCCTGATTGAGGTACTCTGGCCATGCTCGAGCGAAGCAAACTCTTGCTGGCGGTTTGGACGGTTCTGCTGGCCGGCATCCCGCTCTTCGGCGCGGGGCGCTTCCACATAGAGGACGCGACGCTGCCGGCGGGCGCCACCGGGCAGGAGATCCCGCTCCTGTGCGACAACGACTTCGCCTCCCCCGACGATCCGGTGTACGGCTTCTCCTTCGGTCTCACCTACGATCCGGCCAAGATCTCGGTCACGGCCGTGGAGGCGGAGGGGACCCTCGCGGAGGGGGCGGCGTTCTTCGGCGGCAGGATCGTTGACGCCGCGGGAATGGTCGGCTACGGATGCGTCTTCGGCTACGAGACCATCGGAGATGTGACGCTGCCCGTGGGCACGGATCTGGAGATGGCCACCCTGGTCATCGACGTCGTGGCGGACTCGAACACGACGGCCGCACTCACCTGGGAGACCGTCCAGGTCTGGCCCGCGCCGGCCCCTGCCACCAAGAATATCCTCTCGGTCGATGGCGTCTCCGTCGTGCCCACGCTCGAGGGCGGAACGATCACCATCGAATCGGTGGCTCCCGTCGTTCCTGTCATCACCGAGATCCAGGGCGGATCCGGCTTTGAGGGGACCGTCTTTCAGGTCGTCGGCGAGAATTTCGACCAGCCGGGCCTGGCGGTCACCGTGTGCGGCAGCGCGGCCGCGGCCACCCTGCGCGCTGACAACGTCACCATCGACGTCACCGCCCCGGCCTGCGGGACGATCGGCCTGGTCGAGGTCGAGGTCTGCACCGATCACGGCTGTGACTCCGATCCGCAGGGCTTCGAGTACCGCGAGGAGACGGAGGTCCCGCAGTTCATCCGCGGCGACTCCGACGACAGCGGGGGGCTCGATCTCACGGATGGCATCAAGATCCTCAACTACCTCTACCTCGGAGGACTTCCCTCCGTCTGCCACGATGCGATGGACTCCGACGACAGCGGCAGCATCGAGCTCACGGACGGGGTCCGGATCTTCATGTACCTCTTCATGGGAGGAGCCGCCCCCCAGGCCCCCTACCCCAGCTGCGGCGAGGATGCCACTCCCGACGGGCTCCCCTGCGCGGCATCGTCCGGGTACTGCGAGGGTTGATCGGTCAACAGGGCCGGCCCCTATCGCGACCGCCGGCAGCCTGACTTGCGCCGAGCCTCCGCCGCAAGCGCGAGCGGATCCGCGCCGATGCATGGCCTGCGGCGCAGTCGTTCTCTGCATCGGGGGTGAGACGCCGAGACCGCGCAGGCGCTGCGTCCCGCCCAGAGGAGGCGCGGCGGCGGGTTCCTGCGTTTGACAACAGGCCGAAGCCCGCTACAATGCCGCTCACCAGGACCGCGAGCTTCCTCACGTCCC
>JAFGKN010000286.1 GCA_016928605.1 Planctomycetota bacterium
CGCCGCCATCGCCCACGAGCCCTCGCCCGCGGCGCTCGCCGCCTGGCGGAGCTGGTTGGTCGTGCGGGGGATCTCCACCCTCAGGAAGCGCGTCGGGGCGGGGAGCGCGGTCTCCCGCTGGGCGAAAGCAGCCAGCTCCTTGGCGCGCCTCTCGATCGCATCTGCGTAGGCCTCGAGGAATGCGGCGCGCCTCTCGGCATCCGCGGACCGCAGCTCGGCGGAGGCGGCCGCCGCCGCCTCGAGCGCGGAATCGCAGTCCGCCCAGGAGCTGACGGGATACTCCTCGTCGAGCTGGGCCTGCGCAGCGGGGTCGATCGCTCGAAAGACGCTGGTCGCATCGGCTGGGCGCCACTCGCCGCCGATCAGAACGGGCTGCAGGGGCATGGCCGGACCTCTCTCTCGACGGATGCCTGGTGAGTTGCGGTATGACGGTTCGGTCTCGTACGATATCGCCGGCTCGCCGCTCCGGCAACCCTCGGCACGAGGCGGAGGCGAGGCGCCGGGGCGCGGCTTCTCGGATTCCGGAAAAGCCTTGACAAACCGGCGGCCCTCGGACGAGATGCGAGCCTTCGGTTCCGTTGGATCCCGGATCCTCTCTTCTGTGTCAGCGAATCAAGGGAGCGTGTCGTGCGCCACAGTTGTGTATTGATCCTGGCTGTCCTGTTGTTCACCGCCTCAGGAAGAAGCGCCGCCCGGGCTCAGGCGGGAGGCGACGAGGAGGCGAGCGGAGACCTCGCCCGGCAGGTGCAGGATGTGGTGGAGAAGCTCGGAGCGCTGGAGAAGAGCCTCCCGGCGCCCGCGGATGGCAAGAGTTCCGTCTGGTCGAAGCTCAGCATGAACCTCGGCGGATACATCAACCTCGATGCCTCCTACGATCTGGCCGCGACCAGCACCGGCAACTACATCCGCTGGATCGAGTCGGAGGCGGGCGAGGAGGACGACGACGAGTTCAACGCGACGGTCAACGCGACGCGGCTCTGGCTCGCCATCGACGGCCCCGGCACCGAGAGCCTGGCCACCGATGCCTACTTCGAAATCGACTTCTACGGCGGAGGGGGCGAGAACTCGCCGAATCCTCGGATCCGGCACGCCTACCTCGAGATGAAGTGGCCCGATCTCGACTTCGAGCTGCTCTTCGGCCAGACCTGGGACGTGATCCAGCCGCTCCACACTCCGACCGTCAACTACAGCGTCGGCTGGTGGATGGGCAACATCGGATTTCGCCGGCCGCAGGGGCGAGCCACCCAGAAGCTCCACATCGGCGATGTCACCCTCGAGCTGGTCGCGGCTGCGGCGCGCACGATCAGCGATCCCCTCTTCGACGAGGATGTGGGAGGGGACTCGGGATTTCCCACCGGTCAGGCGCGGGCCGAGATCCAGTTCCGGCCCTTCCCGGACTACGTCGACAAGCCGGTCGTCCTCGGCATCTCCGGCCACTACGGCGAGCAGGAGTGCGATGAGTTCAGCAAGGACATCGAGTCCTTCTCCTACGGCATCCACGCGAGAGTCCCCGTGCACGAGAAGGTGGTGATCCTGGGCGAGGCGTGGACCGGCAAGGCGGTCTGTGTCTACCTCGGCGGCATCGGCCAGGGCATCAACCGGACGCTGGAGAGGGCGATCGAGGCAGCCGGCGGCTGGGCCGCCGTATCTCTGGGCCCCTTCGGCAAGTGGCGCTTCAACGCCGGTGGGCTTGTCGACAATCCCCAGAACTCGGATCTGAACGACCGTGACCGGTCGAAGAACTCGTCGTACTTCGGGAACGTCATCTACGCGGTGAACTCCGCGGTCACGGTGGGATTCGAGGTGGTCTACACCGAGACGGATTACAAGAACTGGGAGGATGGCGACAGCATCCGCTTCCAGACCCAGTTCCGGTTCTCGTTCTGAGAAACGGTCGGGCGGCTATCCGAACCGGCCCGTGATGTAGTCCTTGGTCTGATCCTCGGCGGGATTGACGAAGATCGCCTCGGTGTCGTCGTACTCGATGAGCTTGCCGAGGTAGAAGAAGGCCGTGTAGTCGGAGACGCGCCGCGCCTGCGCCATGCTGTGCGTCACGATGACGATCGTGAACTGCTTCTTCAGGCCGTTCATCAGGTCCTCGATTTTCGAGGTGGCGATCGGATCGAGGGCCGAACAGGGCTCGTCGAAGAGGATCACGTCGGGCTTCACGGCGATCGTGCGCGCGATGCAGAGGCGCTGCTGCTGCCCGCCAGAGAGGCCCAGCGCGCTGTCCTTCAGGCGGTCCTTGACTTCATCCCACAGCGCGGCTCCGCGAAGGCTCGACTCGACGATTTCGTCCAGTGCGCTCTTGCGCCGCGTTGCCTGGAGGCGGGGGCCGTAGGCGACGTTCTCGTAGATCGACTTCGGAAACGGATTCGACTTCTGGAACACCATTCCGATGCGCCGCCGCAGGGCTGTCACATCGACGGCCGGATCGAAGAGGCTGTCGCCGTAGAACCGGACATCTCCCTCCGTCCGAACGTTGTCGATGAGGTCGTTCAGACGGTTGAAGCAGCGTATGAGCGTCGACTTGCCGCAGCCCGAGGGGCCGATGAAGGCGGTGATCTTCCGCTCCGGGATCTCCATGGAGATGTCGACGAGGGCCTGCTTGCTGCCGTACCAGAGGGACAGGTCGTGGACCGAGAGCGAGCAGCGCTCATCCCGGGCGCTCGGCGGCGAGGGGGC
>JAFGKN010000287.1 GCA_016928605.1 Planctomycetota bacterium
CCGCCGACGATGACCTTCACCTTGCCCCGGAGGCCCGACGCGACGAGCTCATCCAGGACGAGCTTCATCTTCGTCATCGTCGATGTGAGCAGCGCGGAGAGACCGAGGACGTCGGCATCCTGGCTCCGGACCTCCTCGACGATGGCCGTCGCCGGGACGGACGTCCCGAGGTCGCGCACCTCGTATCCCGCGCCCTTGAGCAGGGTGGCCACGATGTTCTTCCCGATGTCGTGAAGGTCCCCCTCGACGGTGGCGATGACGACCTTCCCCTTGCGCTCCACTCCCGAGCTCACGAGATGCGGCTCGAGGATGTCCATGGCCGCGCTGACGCACTCGGCGCTCGCCAGCATGTCCGGGATGAGGAACTCCTTGGACTCGAACCTGGAGCCGACCTCCTCCATCGCCGGCGAGAGCCCCTCGGCGAGGATCTCCCCGACCGGCACTTCCGCCTCGAGGGCCGTCTCGACGAGCTCCACGACGCCGGGCTCGCCCTCCAGGCCGCCGTCGAAGCCTTCATCGGACTCATCGATCCGCCCCAGGACGACGCTGCGCCGGATGTCGGCGAGGATCTCACCGGCCGGGGCGTTCTCCTCGGGTGTCGTCTCGACGCTCTCCACGACAGCGGCTCCACTCTCCACGAGGGCGGACCCGCCCTCCATGCCGCCGCCGCAGACCTCGCCGGCCTCATCGATCCGCCCCAGGACGCCGCCTTGCCGGCTGTCGTCGAGAATCTCGCCGCCTTGCGGTTTGTGCTCTTCGTTGCTCATCGAAAGGACCTACCTCAAAGCTCGAATCTGTCCTGCGGCAGCAGGCCCTGTACCCGCGACCGGATCGTTTCCACGAGGTCGTCCGAGAGTCGGTTCCCGCTCGTCGCCCGGACTTCGGCGACCCGCGCGCAGGCCTTCTCGATCACCTCGTCGCGGTCCACCGAACCCTCCAGGCGGTAGGGCTCCGACACGATGCCTCGCCGGATCTGCTTGCGGATATGGCGGGCGAAGAGCCCCGTGCCCGACGCCATGACCTTCCGCACGTCGCCGAGCGCCGCCTCGACATCCTCCGCCTCGAAGCTCGCGGGCCGGATGATGTCCTTGACGACCGATACGTTCGCGTCGTCGATGACCGCCTGCACGGGGCTGAAGGTGCCTGTCCGGTCGAGGAGCCCGAAAGCGTAGTGGATGTACTGGGCGCCGGCCTGGGCCACCGCGAGATGCGAGAACACCTTCTCCACCGTCGCTTGCATCCCGGGGACCTTGCTGTCGCCGACGCCCGCGGTGGAGTAGCACGGGATGCGGTAGCGGCGAGCGAGCTGCGCGCAAGCCGTGTTGTAGTGCACGAACTCCGGCGCTCCGTAGAGATCGTGGAGAGTGTCGAGGCGTGCCCGCACCGGAACGGCTCCGTAGAGGACCGGAGTGCCCGGGTTGACGATCTGCGCCAGCGTGATCCCCGCCAGGATCTCGGCGTTGATCAGGGCCACCATCCCCTCCTCCTGGATCGGAGCGGTCGAGCCTCCCTGAGGGGACGACGAGATCACCAGGGGCACTCCGCGGCGCGCGATGCTGATGACCTTGGCGGTCGTGTCATCGACCATCTGGAGGGGGCTCTTCACGAGACAGGCGATGAACGAGATGGGCGGAGCCTCCCGGAAGCGCTCGGCCCCACCGGCGACGATCTCGCCCATGCGGATCACGTCGTCGAGGGCCGCCAGGTCCGTCAAGCCCGCCTGCACGTGCTTCGACATGTAGAGGAGGCTCGCGAAGAAGACGTTCACGTCCTTGTTCGCCGTCTCGATCTCCTCGTCCTGGACGTTCACGTTCCGGATGAAGAAGTCGACGTTCTCGAGCGCGTCGCAGAGCCGAGCCGAGTCGGCGAGGCGCCGCACCGATCCCCGCTCCTCGCGGTGCAGGGGCACCGCCGTCGCGATCCCCTCGTCGTCCCCGCCCGGGACGGCCGCGCGTCGCACCTCGGTCTCGAGGAACACGTTGGTCTCCGATCCTGTGCCGAAGTAGACCCTCGGCACCTCGGCGTCGAGGAGCAGCGCGTTCGACGGATCGCGCGCGCCCAGCAGGGCAGTGGACGGCGCAGACTCAACGGCACGCTCGACGGCCTCGGGCGGGATGCGGACCACCGACGCGCCTTTCCGCGCGGCTCGCTCCACCGAGCACCCGGCGTCGCCGAAGACCGCCGCCGCCTCCTCGTTGAAGCAGAGGATCCCCGGATCCTGGAGGATCCGGAGCGACGCGTCGTGCAGCATCTCGACGCGGGCCCGATCGAGTCGCTCGACGGGATGGACGACGACTCCCGGCCGTGCCTGCAAGCACGGCCGGGCGCTGGCTTCTCGATGCATCAGAGCTCCCTCTTTCTCACCTGTCGCACGAACCGCCGGCACAGCCGGTCCTTGCCGGCGATGAGCTCTCCCAGGACGATCGCCTGCCGGATCTGCGGCTGGGTGGGATCGCAGATCGCGGAGTCGAGGCCCGCGGCCAGTGCGGCGATCAGGAACGCGCCGTTGACGAGCCTGCGGCTCGGCAACCCGTGGGACACGTTGCTCAGGCCCAGGGTCGTCCTGGCGGCCGGGTGGCGTCTCTTGATCTCGCGCAGCGTCTCGAGGGTCAGGGCGGTAGTCGAGACGTCCGCCGAGAGCGGCAGGACGAGCGGGTCGAAGAAGATCTTCTCCTCCGCGACGCCGGCCCTCGCGGCGGCTGCGAGGATCGCCTCGCAGACACCGACGCGCCGCTCGATGTCCGCCGGGATGCCGGAGCTGTCCATCGCGAGGGCGACGACGGGGCACTGCCATTCCCTCGCGACGGGCAGCAGCA
>JAFGKN010000288.1 GCA_016928605.1 Planctomycetota bacterium
CGCCGGAACCTGGAGATCTGGAAGCCCGGCGGGGGCTACGTCTTCAACAACGTCCACAACATCCAGGCTGGCGTTCCGCCCGAGAACATCGCGGCCCTCTACGATGCGGCTTACGAGCACGGATTCTACGACTGAACCGCGGCGATCCGGTCCCGTACGGTCAAGGAAGCGCAGCGGCGCGCCCGTGCGGGCGAGGCTCGCCGGCATCGGTCGGTCGGAGCGAGCCGGCACCGGTGCGAAGCGCGTCGCCGTGGGCGCCGCGCAGCGGTGCTGAACGGATGCTATACGAGTTCCTCAACGGGAGAGAATGAGATGCTTTCAGCGAAGATAACGGTCATCCTGCTCGGGCTCCTGAGCCTGAACCTGTTCACGTGGGCGGAAGAAGCCGGCGCGCCGCAGGGCGAGGAGAAGAGACCGGCGATCCTCCGGCGGATCGAGGAGGAGAAGCCCCCGGTCCCCCGGTTGGTGGAGGAGAAGAAGCCCGCGGTGCCCCGCCTGGTGCGCGAGAGGCCAGCGGCGAGACTGCTGCCAGTTCCCGTCCAGGCCGCCCTTCGGACGCGGGAGGCCATCGACGTCCGCGCACACGGAGCCACGGGGGATGGAAAGACGGATGACACCGCCGCCTTCCAGAAGGCGCTCGACGCCGCCGGCGAGGGTCGGGGAGGAACCGTCGTCGTCCCCAGGGGCGATTATCTCATCTCTGGACGAATCAACGTGCCGAAGGCGGTCACCCTCAAGGGCGTCTGGGAGTCGGTCCCCGCCCACAACGGCATCCGGGACCGCGGCCTCCCGAAGCCCACCGACGACGGCACGACGCTCCTCATCACCGGCGGAGCCGGCAGCGAGGAGGGGGCGGCCGCCATCACCCTCAACACCAACAGCACACTGCGCGGCGTCTGCATCTACTATCCCGAGCAGAAGGTCGATGCGGAGCCGCAGCCGTATCCGTGGGCGATCGCGATGCGCGGCAAGAACCCAGCGGTGCTCGACGTCGAGCTTCTCAACCCCTACAACGGCATCGATGCCACGCGCAACGAGCGGCACCTGATCCGCAACGTCCACGGGCAGCCTCTCCGCCGCGGCATCCTAGTGGATGAGATCTACGACATCGGCCGCATCGAGAACGTCCACTTCAATCCCTGGTGGAGCACGAGGCCGGAGCTCTTTCAGTGGCAGATGGAGCACGGCGAGGCGTTCATCTTCGGACGGAGCGACTGGGAGTACGTCCTGAACACCTTCTGCTTCGGCTACTCTGTGGGATACCGGTTCATCCAGAGCGGGAAGGGCGTCTGCAACGGCAACTTCCTCGGCATCGGCGCGGACGACTGCTGGACGGCACTGGTCGTCGACCAGTGCGCGCCCTTCGGGCTCCTCATCACCAACGGCGAGTTCGTCTCCTTTCACGGCCCCGACCCCACGATGATCGAGGTGAAGGAGACGAACCACGGGAGCATCCGCTTCAGCAACTGCGCCTTCTGGGGACCCTGCAACCAGATCGCGAAGATCGCGGGGAGCGGCACCGTCGGCTTCGGCGATTGCACCTTCACGCAATGGGACTCGAAGAACGAGGGCCGCCACGCCATCCAGGCCCGGGGCGGCACGCTCATCGTGCGCGGCTGCGAGTTCCGCCGCGATGGGCCGCAGATCGAGCTCGGCGAGAAGATCCGCCGTGCGGTGATCACCTCGAACGTCTTCACCGGCAAAGAGCGCATCACCAACAAGAGCCAGGGCAACGTGCAGATCGCGAGCAACGCGAGCGATTGAGCGGACGCGCGCAGCGCCTCGCGGAGATCGGCTCGTCGCCCGGCGAGCGGCGGGGGAGAGAGCCTGCTTTCTCGGACCGGCTCGATGCGCGGAGGGTTTCGCACGATCCGCGATCGGCACAGATTGCATGCCGCGCGGCGCGGCTGCAGCCCTTCAGGCGTCTTCTGCTCCGTGCCGAGCCCCCACGATGAGCAGCGTGCCTCCGATGGTGAGCAGGACTCCGATCGCGAGGGAGGCCGTCAGCGGCTCGGCGAAGACGATGACGCCGGCGACCGCGCACATGGCCACTTGTGATGAGTTGATGATGTTGACGTGGACCACGTTGATCCGCTTCAGCCCCTGCGTGATGGAGGCGAACGCGAGGAGATTGCACGCCCCGGCGGCGAGCATGAAGTAGAGATCGGCAGACGGTGTCTCGATGATGCCCTCGAGGCCGAGGCGCGCCACGCTCACGGGGGTCAGCGAGATGAGGGCCGTCGCCGTCACGAGGAAGACGACGACCGCCGGAGGGACGGCCGCGGACACCGTGCGGCGGATGACAGCTCCCATGCCGCCGTAACAGACTCCGGCGACACAAGCGGCGAGAACGCCGATCGTGGGCCTCAGCCATCGCGCCGCCCCCGGCTCCGGCTCGGAGACCGACTCGCTGGCGGCCCCGGCGCCCGCGCTCAGCAAGACGACCGCCGCGATCAAGATGGCGATGGCGATCATCGTCCGCCGCGCGACGCGCTCGTCGAGAAGGACCCAGCCGAAGACGGCCGCCGCGACCAGCACCATCGCGAACATCGTCGGCATGGCGACCGTCAGGCCGACATTGCGGAATCCGAGCTGGATGCCGAGATTGCCGCCGAACTGCGTCAGCGTGGCCGCGGCGAGAAGCAGCGCGACGGCTCGCAGCGGCGGCCAGACGACCTTCGTGCGGCGGAGGGGCAGCAGCAGCCAGACACCCACCAGAAAGGCCGTCACCAGCTCCTTGATGCAGACCGCGAGCACCGGATCGCTTCCCAGCGCCACCTGGCGGAGGAAGACGTTGGTGGCCGAGTAGCCGACCGCGGCGAGGAAGCAGAAGCCGAAGCCGGCGATCTGCGACTCGATGGCCTCCGCGCTCGGCGGTGGGTGAGATTCTCTCGTCATGCTGCTGCGCAAGGGATCCTGGACGCCTCATCTTCCGGTCGAGGCGTCTCGATTGCAATCGCATCCTCTCCCCTCCTCGGCTCTCCTCGCCTCTCTTCCTCGCTTCCCCGGCGATGCGTTCGCCGGGGCGGATGGGGCGGAGGGGACGGAGGCCCAGAGACGAACGGGCCGGTCTTTCAGGCCTCCGCGCCACGGTCGAGCCGCCGATTTTCGAGCCGCTCGCATCCAATGCGGCGTAGGATAGGCGGAGAGGACCCGCCAGCCCGAGGCGGGCCTCCATCGCGAACAGTGGGAGAAGAGCCATGAGCCGAAACGTCCGTCTGATGATCCTCGTCGCTGCTAGCGCTGCAGCGATGTTCCACCGCGCTCCTCCGGCCGGCGGCGGAGACGATGCGTCCAGCGCTCTCGACCTGTGGAGCCTTGCCCGCAAGGAGCGCGAGGTGCTCGCCATCTCCACCCTCTTCACCGCCCAGAACGTGCGCGATCTCCTCGCCTCGAGCGGAGGGCTCGACGACGCCGTGCGCTGGACGAAGCGGATGGGGGTGACGCGCGTCTTCATCGAGAGCTTCCGCGACAGCTACCGCGCGCAGCGCGAGGTGCTCGAGCGAGTGCGCGATCGCTTCGCGGGGGAAGGTCTCGCCGCATGCGGCTGCGTGACGACCACTCGGATCGGCAAGCGCTCCACGGGCTGGGATGTGATCTCGTGCTACACGGACGAGGCCACGCGCAAGGAGCTGGCCTCGATCTTCGCCTTCACCGCCTCGATCTTCGACGAGATCATGATCGACGATTTCCTCTTCACGGACTGCGCCTGCGAGAAGTGCGCCGCTGCGAGGGGCGAGCGGAGCTGGCCGGAGTACCGGATGGCCCTCATGAACGACCTGTCGAGGCGCGACATCCTCGGCGCCGCCCGCGCCGTCAATCCGCGCGTCAAGCTCATCATCAAGTATCCGCAGTGGTACGACCTGTTCCACGAGCGCGGCTACGACGTCGAGCGCCAGACGGAGATGTACGACAGGATCTGGGTCGGAACGGAGACACGCGATCCCGACTCGAGCCGCTGGGGGCGGAAGGCGCAGTACGAGGCCTGCTTCATCATGCGATGGCTGGGCGGGATCGGCGGCGCGAAGTGCGGAGGCGGCTGGTTCGATCCCTACGGGACGAGTCCGACGACCTACTGCGAGCAGGCGCGGCAGACCGTCATCGCCGGCGCGCGCGAGATGCTCCTCTTCTGCTACGGCTCGCTGCTCGGGGAGGAGAGCCGCCGCAATCCGGAGGCGCTGCGCCCGGAAATCCCCGCTCTCTTCCGCCTGGCGAGATGGATCCAGGGAGGAGAGCCGCGGGGAGTGATCGCGGTCAAGCCGCCCTCCAGCCATCCGGCGGCGGGCGAGGATTACATCTTCGACTTCATCGGCATGCTCGGCGTGCCCCTCGTTCCTCTCCACGCTCCTCCGGAAAAGGCGGATGCCCTGCTCGTCACCTCGCACCTGCGGCATGCGGCCGGGTGGAAGGAGGTCGTGGGCGCGCATCTCTCGGAGGGACGTCCGGTCCTGGCGACCGGGTCCGTGCTGGAAGATGTGAAAGCTCTCGCCGCGGCGCGGGGCGAAGGCGCGGCGAAGACCGGCGCGGTGGTGGCTCTCGAGTGGAGCGGGGATCCGCGCAGCCTGATGGACCGTTCGGCCGAGGATCTCGCCGAGATGCGCCGGCCGATCCTGGCGGCTCTCGGTCTCGAGCTCGATGCGCCGGGCCGCGTGGCGCTCTACTTGCCCGCGCGCGACGTGGTCGCCCTCGAGAACTTCGCCGACCGGGCGGCATCCGTGAAGCTGACGGACCGGAGCCGCGCCCTGCAGGAGGTCGAGCGCATCGTGCTCCCGCCGGGAGCGGCGCCCGATCTGCGCGTCCGCGGGCACACCATCGAAGGGACTCTGCCGCGGCGGACGCTGGTCGTCTGGAAGCTGGCCGCTGCGCGGTGATGCCGCCGTCCCTGCGCCGGCGAGGCCGCGTTCCGCTCTGCGGGATTCCAGCGGGACCGGTCAGCTGGGCAGCGGCGCGCCGCTGCCGATCCGTGCGCCCCCGCGCCTCTGGTGGCGGGCGAACGTGCCACCCAGGTTGCACGAGAATCTGTGAAATCCGGCGCTCAGGGGGAGGCCGCGAGCAGGATCCCTTTGTACTCGATCGGCCTGCGGTCGGCGAACAGGTCGTTGCGGACGTTGACCGCCTTGTCGCGCGCCGC
>JAFGKN010000289.1 GCA_016928605.1 Planctomycetota bacterium
GAGCCCACGTCCTTGCCGTCGATGATCACCTTCGCCCCCTCCGGAGCCGTCGTGACGAAGACCTGCGTGTCGGCCTCCTTCCTGGTCTCCACCGATGAGGGCTTGACGGTCTTCGTCTCCTCGGCGAGGGCCGCGCTCACGGCCATCGCTCCGGAGAGCGCGTACAGGATGAACATCGGGCGAATCATGTCTGGCTCCTTTCACCATCCCGGAAAGTGCCGGCGCATCTCCATGCTACCGGCTCGAAAGACGACTTCCATCGACAGAGCAGCCTGTCTCCATCCCTGCCTATGCGCCGCAGGCCGCCGGTTGGCCGGCTTTCTTGAAAAAATTGCCCGACTTCCTATGATCACTGGCGGAGAATCGAAGACGCGATGAGCATCGAGACGAGAGCCACGCTTCTGGAGCAGCTCCGCACGGGATCGACCCCCCTCGCCTGGGAGGAGTTCTTCCGGCTCTACTGGCCTGTCATCCATGCCTACGCTCGCTGGAGAGGCTGCTCGGAGAACACGGCCGAGGACGTGGTTCAGGACGTCCTCGTCAAGATCTTCGAGCAGCGCGACGTCTTCACCTACGACCCTGCCCGGGGACGCTTCCGCGACTGGCTCGGCGCCGTCGTTCGCAACAGGGTCGCCGAGATCCGGAGGAGCCCCTCCGAGCGGATGCGAGCCGGCGGCGGGGATGACGTCGCCGCTGCCGCCGCGATCGACGAGGGCCCCGGCCCCGCGGATCGGTGGGAGGCGGCCTTCGAGAGCGCGGTCCTGATGGCTCTCCTCGACGTCGTCCGGCGGGAGGCCGATCCTCGCGAGTACCTCGCCTTCGAGCTGACGACGCTCGCCGAGGCGAGCCCGGCGGACGCGGCGGCCGTCACCGGGCTGAGCCGGAACGTCGTGTACAAGGCGCGCCGGCGAATCCTGAAGCGGCTGAAGGATCTCGCGGGGGACTACGATGCCGAAGGTCGGCTCCCCGAGCGAGTGCGGGAAGCGATCCGCATGCGCCCTGCGCCCCGGACGGAGCGCGGGCTGACGCGCCGCGTGCGAGAGACGATGCGAGGGGCGTGATCATGGAGGATGCCGAGAGACGAGCGCCGGAGACCGACGAAGCAGCTCCGGCCATCCCGGACTTCACCCTCATCCGGAAGATCGGCAGCGGCGGGTTCGGCGCGGTCTGGCTCGCGATCAACCGGGCGACGGGACAGCCGCGCGCGATCAAGCTGCTCCCGCGCCGCGGCGCGGGAGCGAGCCGGGAGCTGACATCCCTCACGCGCCTCGAGGCGCACGCCCGGCAGAAGAGCCCTCATCTCCTCCCCATCCATCACGTCGGCGAGACGGAGAGCCATCTCTTCTACGTGATGGATCTCGCCGACGATGTCACGGGAGAAGCTCCCACCGCCACCGCGGGGTACCAGCCGGCGACGCTCGAGCGGAGGCTCCAGGAGGGGGAGCTGACGCCCGAGGAATGCATCCGGCACGCGAGGCAGCTCCTGGGCGCGCTCGCGTCTCTCCACCAGGCGGGGATGGTGCATCGCGATGTGAAGCCCGCCAACTGTCTCTTCGTCGGCAGCGAGCTGAAGCTCGCCGACTTCGGCCTCCTCACCGACGCAGGCCCCGACATCTCACGCCTGGGGACAGAGACGTACATGCCGCCGGATGGGCGCATGGACACGCGCGCCGACGTCTACGCCGCCGGACTCGTCATCTACGAGATGCTGACCGGGCTGCCCGCCGACCGGTTCCCCAGCCTCGGGCCGCGCGCGCCGGAGATCCTTCGCGATCCCGCGCTCTCCGGGCTCGTCCGCCTCTGCCTCGGCGCCTCCTGCCCGCGGCGCGAGGAGAGGTTCTCGAGCGCGGGGGAGATGGCCGCCGCCCTCGAGGAGGTGCTCGAGCCCAGCGGTCCCCCGCGCCCCGGATCCACAGGGAAGCGGATCGCGTCATTCACCATCGCCGTCCTACTCGCCGGCGGCATCGCGGTCTCCGCGCTTCTCCTCTTCCGCCCGGCTCACGAGCGGGTCGACGTGAGCTTCATCACCGCGCCCTACCACGACGCGGTCGTCTACCTCGACGGCGAGCCGGCCGTGAGTCCCGACGGGACGCTCTACAGGACTCCCTGCACGGTCGAGGGCGTTCCGGCGCGGCCGACGCGCGTGGAGTTCCGGCTCGAGGGGCATCCCACTCTGGACGCGGGCTCGATCGATCTGGCCGAGTCGCGCCAGATCAAGGCGTCGTGGCCTTCAGGAGAGGATCGATGAGAGACGCGAGGTGCGCATGAGAGCAGCGTTCCGCATGTTTCGCGGCACTTTCAGCACGTGGGAGAGTCTCTTCGAGGAGGCGGCCGCGTTCGCCAGCACGCTGGATCCCGGCCGTCTGATCAACATCTCGCACTCCGAGGACCACAGCGACGGCGTCGTCACCGTCTGGTTCTGGGAGGACGAGGATCCCGCCGAGCGCGACCTGACATAGACTCTCGAGGTTCGCTGCAGCAGGCCGTCCGCACTCCGGGGACGCCGGCGCCATCTCCTCTCGATCCGGCTCGCTGCCTACCAGCCCGTCCGCGCCACGCCGGGCAGGTCGGCCTCCGGGAGGTCGCGGAGATCCGCAAGCATCGGCAGATCATCCACCCAGGGATTGCGCCGCCAGGCGTACTTCTTCAGGTCGCGCAGCGTCTCCGCAGAGAGGCGGGGCATCTTCGCCGCCGCGGTGTTGAGATCCGCCTGCCGGACGTTGCGGATGCCCGGGATGACGCTCCCCACGTCGTCGTGGCTCAGGACCCAGGCCAGCGCGAGGTCGGCGAGCGTGCCATCGGGGTAATTGGCCTCCTTCCACCTCCGCAGCACCTCGACCCTCTCGATCGAGGCCGCCAGGTTGTTGCCCCGGAAATAATGGCGGCGGAAATCGGTCTCGGAGAAGGTCGTCCCGGCGGTGAACTTGCCGGTGAGCACGCCCTCGTCGAAGGGCACCCGGACGATGATCCCCACGTCCTCCTCCCGGCAGACGGGGAAGATCGAGTCGCGGGGATGCTGCTCGAACAGGTTGAAGATGACCTGCAGCGAGTCGATGACTCCGGTCCTCAGAGCGCCGATGACGCACTCGGGATACGACTCCGTCGTGGAGATGCCGACGGCGGCCACCTTGCCGTCCTTCTTGAGCTTCTCGAGCGCCGCGAGCAGCTCGTCGGCGGTGTTCCACGTCTCGCACCAGGTGTGGAGCTGGTAGATGTCGATGCGCTCGGCGCGGAGGTTCTGGAGCGAGAAGTCCACGCCCTCGACGACGTAGCGCGGCGGGAAGACCTCGTCGAGCGGAGTCCAGGATGGAGGCCCCCAGCGGCCCTTGCGCGGCGGCAGCTTGGTGGCCACGACGGCTCCGGCGCGCGTCTCGCGCAGCACCTCGCCGATGATCCGCTCGCTCCGGCCGTCGCCGTAGGCCTGAGCCGTATCGATGAAGTTGCCTCCGAGATCCAGGTAGCGGCGGAGCGCGGCGCGGGAGTCCTCGTCCTTCTGATCGCCCCAGCCTCCGCCCAGGGCCCACGCTCCGAAGCCGATCTCGCTCACATCGAATCCCGACTTGCCCAGCCTTCGCTTCTTCATGTCCGCTCTCCGGAATCTTGACAGACCGTCCGGTTCCCGCCGGGGGACGGCAGTCCATCATCTGTACGCCTTCCGGACTCCTTGTCATCTCCAAAATCCTGCCGCTGCTCGACTTGACCTGCCGGGCACGGAACTCGCGGGATCGATGGGCGAACGCTCCCGACCGCACCGCCGAGAAGATAGGAGTCTCCTTTGTCCCGTCTCGCCGACACTTCCATGCTCGATATCCTCGTCGAGCTCGACCAGATGGAGTCCCGGCGGCGGTCCCCGCGGTGTTCGCGCCTACCGGCGGGCTACACCCCTGCGCCGGTCGATGCGCTGAGCTTCCTTCTCCCCCTCCCGCCCCATCGCAGGCCGCGCGCCTGGGTCCGCAAGAGGATCCTCGACGCCCCTCCGATCACCTCGCCCTCTCGCTGATCCCACCGCCATCGCTGCGCCGCCGCCACGCCGGCGGCCTCTCGCGCATCACCTCGCCTTCGGCCTCTCGTGGATCGTGTTGCCCTCGATGTCGCGCCACTGGAGCGCGGCCGGCGTCTCCGTCGCGGCGGCGAAGCGCTCGAGGTAGAAGAGCGTCGGCTCCGCGATGTGCTGGTTGTTGAGGAACGGCTCCGTGTAGCGGATGGCGCCGTAGAACTTCTTGTCGATGTGATGCTCCTGGCTGACGATGTTGTCCCAGTCGACTCCCTCGGTCAGGAAGCCGTGCGGCCCGTAGTGGTGCTTGGCTGCGGCGCGGAGGATCGTCAGGCCGTCGACGATGTACTCGCGGCTCATGCGGGGATCCTCCGCCGACGTGTCCTGAGCCGCCTCGAAGTAGGCGAGCGCCGCCTCCGCGTTCTCCCACAGGTACGAGGTGTTCCAGGAGCGCTCCATGTAGAGCAGCCCCTTCGTCGCCACTCCGTTGCGGTCCTCGTGCATCTTGAACCGCTCGAGGCCGTCGAGACAGCGGCGGTAGGCGAACTCGCGCACCGAGGCGTCGCCGAGGAGACGCGACGCCAGCAGGAGCGTTCGAAATGCCACGGAGTAGGCGACGTTCTCGTGCGGGTCGTAGGTGTCGTGGTTGATGCTGCCGAAGATGCCGCCGGCCTTCATGAAGACCTGCACCTTGTCGGCGACCTGCCTCCGGTAGTCGCCGAGCCCTTTCCGCGTCAGGGCCGCCTGGAGCTGGATGATGAAGAGACCGTCGGCGGACGTCTGCCAGAAGCGGTCATCGCCACCCTCCGGAGTCTTCCGGAACACCTCGCCGCTGGGGGCGCAGCGCCGCGGGAACCAGCCGTTGGGAACCGAGCGGACGTTCTTTCGGATCCACTCCGCGCACCGCACAGCCGCGCCCCGCATCCGGCTGGCGCGGGGATCCGGATCGATCGCGTCGGCGAAGATCAGGAGCTGGAAGGCGATCTTGGCCATCGACCCGGGGCAGAACCAGTCCGACTTGTGCTTGTAGTTGAGGCAGAGCTCGCCGGTCGCGGTATCGCGATAGCCGCGGATGAATCCCGTCTCCTCGTCGATGAAGCCGCTCTCGAGGATGTGGTCCAGGATCGAAAGCGCCTTCTGCATCCACTCCTCATCCTCGAGAAAGCGGCCGAGGCGGTAGATCTCGCACGCTCCTCCCACCGCGTTGGCCGCCCAGCCGGGCCCCTCGAGGTTGCCAAAGTCGTGCCATCCCATCACCGTGCCCTCGGGGTCGACGAAGCTCGAGATCGAGGCGAGGTGCCCCTGCTCCGTCTCGCGCAGGGTCTTGTTCAGCGTGAACCGGATCGAGTCGATGCTCGAGTCGACGATGGTGTAGCGCGGGTTCTCGGGGACGTGGAAGTCGAGGTGGCGAAACTCGCTCCGGTCAGGGCCGGGCGCCGCGGACGACAGGAGAACCAGGCAGAGGACGGGAGCGTTCATCGCGTTTCAACCTCCAGGCTACTGGCTGCCGACAGAC
>JAFGKN010000290.1 GCA_016928605.1 Planctomycetota bacterium
ACGTCCACGGATGCGACCTCGCGGATCGTCTCGAAGACCTCCACCATCCTCGGGTCGCGTCCGACGATCCCCGAGAAACCGAGCTCGCCAGTGAGCTGCTTCCTCAGGGTCTGCAGGGCGTCCTCCGCCCGCCGGCGCGCCTCGGTCTGCCTGTCCCTCTCGGACCTCGCGAAGAGGATCGAGGCGATGTGCCTCGCGATCGTCTCGAGGAGACCGACGTCCTCGGCATCGTAGTCCGTCGCCTTGTTGGCCACGGCGATCAGCCCCAGGAGCTCGCTCCGAAACACGATGGGCGCGCAGACCGCCCGCGTCAGCGCGATGTGTCCCTCCGGGACGTGAAGCGGGCCGTTGGAGACGAGAGTCCTCATCTCGGCGAGCGAGCGTCCCCAGAGTCCGGCCCATCGATCGCGGGGAAACACGACGCTCTTGTCGGGGATCTGGCAGCGGTCCCAGATCTCCCGCGACATTGAGGGGCAGACGAGATCTCCTTGCTGGTCGATGTAGCCGAACAATCCGAACCGGCTTTCGAGCGCTTCCAGGGCGACCTGGAGGACCTCGGTGTAGAGATCATCGCCCTGCGCCGAGAGGAAGGTCTTCGAGACGCGGTTCATGATCCGCAGCTCGCGCTCGGATTTTCGGAGGGCCTCCACGGTCCTTTTGCGCTCGGTGACGTCCTGCACGAGACCCACCACGCCGCGAATCTGGCCGCCGGCGCTCAGGTGCGGGCTGTAGACGCCCACCACCCACCCCCGCTTTCCGGTCTGGGGCACGAAGTACTCGATCTCCGGGCTCACGACGGTTTCGCCCGCGAGCGCCCTCTCGAGGAGCAAGTCCACCCCTTTCGCCTCGAGGTGCGGGAAGACATCCATCGCCTTCTTGCCGAGGATCGCCTCGGCGGGGATGCCGGTCAGCTCCTCCATGAAGGGATTCCACACGGTGTACCTCATCTCGCTGTCGTAGACCACGAGACCCTCGCCGAGGCTCTTGATGATCGTCGCGTTGAATCGCTGGGACTCGAGCAGTGCCTCTTCGGCCTTTCTCTGGCGCGTCACGTCGCGGAAGATGACGACCTTCGATCGGGGACCAGCGTCGCCCGGGTGGGACGGAAGGAGCGTCTCCGAGAGGTCAAAGTACTTCCCCACCGTGTCGAACGTGCACTCCCAGCGCACGGGCTCGCCTCGAAAGACCATCTCGTTCTTGCACCAGCTGCAAGGCGATGGCAGGCCGTGAAGGTACTCGTAGCACAGCCGCTCTCCGGGCTCGCCGAACTGCTTCCGGATGGCGGGGCTGACGTGGCGCAGGCGGTAGCGCTCGTCCGCGACATAGAGGCCGTCCCCCATCATCGAGTCGAAGAGGCTCTTCGCGTTGTCCGAGACGAGTGGGGCATGCGCTGCGGGGTCCTCGCTCCGCCCCTCGGCGGCAGCCCCGCCGCCGCACGCGGTCTCACCGGGCGCCAAGGGCCCGTGCGAAAAGGGCTCGCAGTCCTGCTTTTGAGTACGACTCATCGCATGCGCGCTTACTGTGCCAGCGCCCGGAAACTGGCAACCTGCCGGGGAGCCGGGAGCCATCAGCCCAGCCGCATCGTCCCATTCCACGTGCGTGGGAGGCCACCCCCGACGCAGCCCCGTGCAGGCCTACCTCGACGGGCCATTGAAACATACCGTCATGAGCAGAAGTCTGTGAGGATTTTCTCACGAGTCAAGAAGCGAATCTCCGCGGCTGTGGATCAGACAGCGAGAGATGGAAGCGGTGGCGCTGATCTGTTCGCGGGGCGGGCTGCGGGGCGAGATCGCAAGGCCGCGGCGCTCGTATGTGCTCTGGCTGGGGCGATTTACCGGGTGGGGCGCGCGCCCGGCGGCAGCGCGGTCGCACGAGGCTCGCCCCTCGCCGTTGCTGCGCGGCCGGAGCCGCGACGACCACGAACATCATCCTCCGGCTCGCGGCGGTCCATCAGCTTTGCGCGGGAGCGGCGCGGCGCTCACTCGAGCGGGCGATGCTGGACCTCGCTGATCTCGATCTGAGCCCCATCGGCCTCGGCGCGGATGCTGAAGCCGATGGCCTTCACATCATCGCCGTCCCGGCGGCGGCGGATGCGGTACAGCTCCTCGCCGCCCGCGAAGACCTCGATGTGCTCGGCCCAGGCGATCGAGATGGTGCCGGCGCCCTCGAGGTCGATCTCGCCGGCCAGGGGGCTCATCACGACCGGCCGATCGTCGATGGAGAGCGACGCAGGGGGGAGTGGACCGCCCGCGAGCGCTATGCGCGCCGTTCGGCTTCCCCTCCAGTAGAAGCTCGCCACCTGACGTCCGGTCGCCTGGAAGGTGAAGCGGAGGCGGCGGCCCTCGAGGCCCGCAGGCCGCTCGATGCGAAGCGTCTCGCCGGCGGCTGCGGTCGCGACGAGACGGCCGCCGCGGAGCTTCCACGCGCCGCCCTCGGCGGTCCAGGGCGCGAGCGAGTCGCCGTCCACCAGCGAGGTCCATGCCTCCGCCGGATCCTCGCCTTGCGGCCGGCGCGGCTTGGCCGCGGAGTTGTGGTTGCCGTGGCAGTCGGTGCAGATCGAGTCCTCGTTGATGAGGCGGCCGTTGGGCCGAGTCTTGCCGCTCCACCGCTTCAGGTAGCGCGCCACGCGCGCGGGGTCCTCGTGCTCCTCGTGGCAGTGCCTGCATTGAGCGTCGACCTGCTGGCGGCCGAAGAGGATGTCGGGCTTGGTCATCACCGTCTCGTCGCGCAGGTGATGCAAGGAGGGGCCGTGGCACGAGGCGCAGCCGACATTTTCCTTCAGGTGGGTGTCCGCGATCGTCTCGCCGATCAGGCTCTCGTGGCAGCGGAGGCAAGGCGCGTTGTCGGCGGCCGCGGCGGGCGACGCCGCCTCGCCGCCGTAATACAGGGCGATGGTGAAGATGAGGCTGTGGATCATGACCGAGCTTCCGGATGGAAGAGATGGACGTCACGCGGCCGACGGCCGCGGCGGAGCGTCATCCTACCACACGCACGGGACAGTGGAACCTACGCCCGAGCGGCCAGCTCCCCGCTGGAGCGCACGGTTCGCCCCCGCGGGCGAAGGGGGATCGCGGTCTGAGGAGCACGCCGGCCGGCCGCGCCGACTTCGCCGGATGACGCTTGCGCGGGCCACCGGCCCTCGGCGATCATGGAGGTCCTGAGGTTCGAGCTGGCGAGGAAGACATCTTCGAGCAGGACCGAAGCGATCCGCAACCAGAGGAGGGACGTCCGAGATGTGCTGCTTTACATCCTGTCACCACGCGGCGCACGAGGAGGGGCAAGGTGTCTCCCGGCGCAAGGTTCTCCTCGGCGCGGCGGGAACGAGTCTCCTGGGGGGCTTTCTCGCCCGGGGACCAGTGGCGGCGCTGCGGCCCGCCGCGCGGGCGCCGGCGGCCGAGGAGCGGCCGGAGGTGCGGGTGGCCTACCTGCGCCCCCGCGAGGACTACTGGCTCGGCTGGCCGGGGACGGCCTGGCATCCGGAGAAGTTCTTCCGGGAAAGCCGGGCGGAGGTGCAGAAGTTCGCCGACGAGCTCGGCGTGAAGGTCGTGTTCGAGCCGGCGCCGCTCTATGACCAGAAGGCGGTCGACGCCTTCGTCGATCGAGTCCAGCGCGAGAAGCCGCAGGGCGTGCTGCTCTTCCCTCTGCACATGAATCAGTGGAACATGGTCGACCGGATCATCGCGGCGAAGGCGCCGACGATCATCTTCGCCGGGCTCGGCGTCTGCTTCACCGGCCACATCCAGGAGCGATCGAGGCGACCCGGCGTCTATCTGGCATCCACCTCGGACTACAGCCTCGCGCCGGTGCGCTACGGCCTCAAGATGGTCCGCACCGCGCACGACGTGCGCGCGAGCAAGGTGGTCGTCATCCGCGGCGGCGAGACCAAGGACTCGGTCCTCGAGCCATTCGGCCTCAACCTGCGATACGTGCCGCGCAAGCGGTTTCCCGACACCCTCCAGAAGATCGCCGAGACGCCGGAAGTCATGGAGATGGCGGAGCGATACCGCAAGGCGGCGCGGAAGATCGTCGAGCCGACCCGCGCCGATCTCATCAACGCCGCGCGGAATTACTACGCCGCCCTGCGGATCATGGAGGAGGAAGGCTGCGACGGCATCACGATGGACTGCCTCGGCCTGGTCCAGTCCCGCGAGATCCCGACGCCGCCCTGCATGGCCTGGGCCGCGCTCCTCGACGTGGGCAAGACGGCGACGTGCGAGGCGGACATCAACGCGGTCATGTCGCACACGCTCTGCTGCAAGCTGCTCGACAAGCCGGGCTTCCAGCAGGATCCCGTCCCCGACACGGTGAAGAACACGTTCATCGGGGCGCACTGCGTCTGCGCGACGCGGCTCAACGGTTACGACCAGCCCCCCGAGCCCTTCATCCTGCGGAGCCACAGCGAGTCCGACATCGGCGTCTCCCTGCAGGTCATCTGGCGGCCGGGGCAGGAGGTCACGATCATGCAGTTCGTCGGGCCGCAGAAGATGATCCTCGGCAGGGGAAAGGTCCTCCGCAACTTCGACACGCCGCCGGCCGGCGGCTGTCGGACCTCGGTGGAGCTGGAGATCGACGGCCCGGCGGACACGCGCGATACTCAGGGCTTCCACCAGCTCTTCATCTACGGCGACCACGTGCGCGACTTCGAGGCGTACGGCCAGCTCTTCGGCATCGCGACCGCGCACGTCTGAGAGCGGGCGCGTGCGGGAAGAAGCGGAGCGCCAGAGAGCCAGCGGTGAACCGCAGTCCGAGCAGAGGCGAGGCGGCGGAGAGCCAGCCGGCGCCTGGCAGAGAATCAACAGAGAGCATGAGGTACCCATGAATCCGACTGGACGATCCGATCCCCTCTCGCGCCGTCGTTTCCTCGCCGCGACCGGAGGCGCGGCCTTCGCGGCTCCGCTGGCCGGCCGTGCGCTCGGTGCGCTACCAGCTGCAGAGAACCGGATCCGCCCCGTGGGGCCCGGGTCGCGGTACGTCGCGAAGATCCGGGCGGCGTTCGTGCGGCGCCGCGGCGAGTACGGCATGCGGTGGCCCGGCGCGGTCTACGACGGGA
>JAFGKN010000291.1 GCA_016928605.1 Planctomycetota bacterium
GATGACCACCACCGGCTCCCGGACCATCTCCAGCTTGACCTTCGTCTCATCCGAGAGGGCATACAGCCCTTCCTCGGTCAGATCGATCCGCCAGGGATGGCGGAAGATGATGAAGTTCACTAGGACGAGGATGCACAGCGAAAGCAGCACCGCGGCGCAGAGGTTGAGCCGCGATAGCCACCGCCCGCGGCGGCTGAAGGTGCTCCGGGAGAAGGGGAGCGGGGGGGAAGGCTCGTCGCTCATCTCCACTTCCTCGCCTCCACGAACCGGATGGAAAGAAACAGGAAGAGCGCCGCCCAGACGGCGTAGTACGCGAGATACCGCACGTCGATGATGCCCCGCGTGTAGTCCTGCGAGAAGTGCGAGCTGAAGCTCAGATACTCGAAGAACCGCTGCAGATCGCTGCTCTCGTAGGAGATCCAGCTGCCGAGCGCCACGATGAGGAATCCGAGGTTGCCCGTCAGGGCGAGGACGGCGGCCACCAGCTGGTTGCGGCTGAGCGACGATGCGAGCAGTCCGAGGGAGTTGGTCATCAGACCGAGAAAGAACAGCCCGGTGTAGATGGCCCAGACGGGTCCCCAGTCCGGCCCGTGAGGCCGCCCGAGCACATGGAGCGTGAAGACGTAGAGGAGAAGCGTCGACCAGATGAGCATGTAGAAGACATGCGCCGCGAGGAACTTCCCCAGGACGACGGCGGTCTCCGTCACCGGAGCGGTCATGAGCATCTCGAGCGTCCCCGTCCGTTTCTCCTCCGCGAAGAGCTTCATGGTGAGGAGCGGCGAGATCGGAACGACCCAGAAGAGCGCGAAGCTGAAGAGCGAGCGGACGACGAGCGCGACCTGCTGGGGATGATGCTCCCAGCCGACGCAGTTCTGGTAGAACACCCAGCCGTTGGCGAACACGAAGAGGAAGGTGACGACATAGGCCACGGGAGAGAGGAAAAAGCCCCCGAGCTCCCTGAGGAAGATCGTCCAGGTGGCGCTCAGGGTCCTCATGTCTTCCTCCCCACGATGTCCAGAAACACGTCCTCGAGAGGAAGGCTCTCTTCCTGGAGCAGCCGCAGCCACCAGCCCCCGGAGCGGACGCAGTCGTACACGCGCTCGCGCAGGTCGTCCTCGGCGCCCGAGGTCAGCCGGTACCGGACGTATCCGCCCTCGCCGCCCTCGCCGGCGTCGCCGGCCGGCTCGGCCCGGCTCAGGCTCCTCACGCCGGGGATGCCCCGGAGCGCCCGCGCCACGTCCTCCTGCGGGCCCCGGATCTCTGCGATCACGCAGAGGCCGCGCCCGAGGCGGCTGCGGAGGTTCTCCGCGCGGTCGCGGGCCGCGATGCGCCCCCTGTCGATGATCACAACGCTGGAGCAGACGATCTCCACCTCCGAGAGGATGTGGGTGGAGAGGATCACCGTGCGCTCCCTGCCGACGTTGCGGAGAAGCGCCCGGAACTGCCGGACCTGCTCGGGGTCAAGCCCCACCGTCGGCTCGTCCAGGATGAGGACCTTCGGCTCGTTGAGAAGCGCGTCGGCCAACCCGACCCTCTGGCGGTATCCCCGCGAGAGGGTTCCTATGATGCGCCCCCGCACGTCGGTGGTCCCGGTGGACTCGAGGCTCCTCTCGATCTGCTCGCGGCGCCGCCGGCGCGGCACGCCCTTGAGGCGCGCCCGGAACCGGAGGTACTCCGACACCCGCATGTCGGGATAGAGAGGCACGCCCTCGGGCAGGTATCCGATCACGCTGCGCACGGCCAGCGAATCGACGCGGACATCGAGCCCCGCCACCTGCACGACCCCCTCGTCTCCCGGCAGGAAGCCGGAGAGGATGCGCAGGGCCGTCGTCTTCCCCGCCCCGTTGGGACCGAGGAACCCGAGGACCTCGCCCTCCTCCACGCTGAACGAGACGCAATCGAGAGCGCGGACGGCCCCGTAGCTCTTGCAGAGGCCCTGGACTTCGATGAGCAGGCGCGATGAAGTCAAACCGATCAATAGCTCCGGCGTTCGCGGGAGGAAGGGATCTTCTCCGCTTCCCGGTACTTGGTCACCGTTCGTCGCGAGATCTCGATTCCGGACTCCGCAAGCTTCTCGACGATGCCGATGTCGCTCAAGGGATTTCGCTTGTCCTCGGCGGCGATCAAGTCCTTGATCCTCTGGATGACGCTCCCTCGAGCCTCGACGTTGCCATCGGTCTTGGTCGCCCCGCCGGTGAAGAAAAACTTGATGTCGAAGATCCCCCGCGGCGTCTGGATGTACTTGCCGCTGATCGCCCGGCTGATCGTCGAGACGTGGACGCCCAGGCGCTCAGCCACGTCCGCCATCTTGAGGGGCCGAAGGTGCTTGATCCCGTGGTCGAGGAAGGGCGTCTGGATGTCGACGATCTCCTGGGAGATCTTCTGGAGGGTGCTCTGGCGCTGCCGGATCGCGGAGAGCAGCCACTCTGCGCTGTCGATCTTCTTCTTGAGGTACTTCTTGACCTCCGGGTTGCGCCGCGACTCCTTGTAGAGCGCCCGGTAATGCGGGCTGATATGCAGGCGAGGGAGGTAGTCCGACTCGACCCTCACCTCGTACCGGCCATCGATCTCCTCGACGATGACATCCGGCTTGACGTATCGCGGCCGCTCCTGCCCGTAGACCTTGCCAGGGAGGGGATCGAGGCTCGCGATGTTGTGCACCGCCTCCTTGACGTCCTCGATCGACACGTTGAGAGCCCTCGCGATCTTCGGCAGCCGGTTGTGCCCGAGATCCTCGAGGTGATCCTCGATGATGCGGACCTCGAGCGGATAGTCCTGTGGGTCCCTCTCCAGCTGCAGCAGCAGGCACTCCTTCAGATCGTGCCCCCCCACCCCTGGCGGATCGAGGCTCTGGACCACGGCCAGCGCCGCGACCAGCAGCCTTCGGGGCGACTGCGTCTCGAGCGATGCCTGGATGTCGTCCAGCGAGTAGAGGAGGTACCCGCGGTCATCGACGTTGTAGATGATGGCGATGCAGAGCTCGCGCACCTGCTCGATCTCGTCCGCCGACAGATCCGGGCCCGCCCCTTTCGCCGCGGCGTCGCCGGGCTGAGGGTGCCTCTCGAGATACCGCACGTACGCCTTGCGGATCTCGTCATCGTCGAGGAGGTGGACTTGCTCCTCCAGGTGCTCCTGGAGCGAGACGGGGCGCCCTTCCGTGTTGCTCAGGGCCTCCTGCTTCTCGTCCTTCTCCCCCCGGTAGCTGGAGGGCGACCGCGACGGGCCCGGATCCTCGCTGGAGTAGTTGTCCCACTGCTCGAAGCGGCTTTCGAAGGAGTCGAGATCCGCTGGCTCCGCCTCGGCTTCCGGTCCGTCCGCAGCCTCCGGCTCTCCGGTCGAGGAGGGCTCTCGCAGCTCGCCGGTCTCCGGGTCCTCCTGCGGCGCCTCGGAAGCGCTCTCTGCCCGCTCGAGGGTCTCGTTGTTCTCGAGCTCCTCGGCGAGGCGCTGCTCGAGGTCCAGCGCGTTCAGGCAGAGGATCTCCATCGACATGTACATCTGTGGAGATAACGTCTGGATCTGCTTGAGCGCTTGCTGCTGGGAGAGACCGAGCTCCATCCTCATGATCCGATCACCTCTGGGCGCCCGCCCTCCGGGTCCCTCGACGCGTTTCTGTGATGAAGTATAGGCGTGTTAGGGGGGAATGTCAAGGGCCCGGGAACGTCTTAATTAATTGTTTTTCAAAGGGTTATATTCCTTGGTCTCGCGCGACGGAGCCGTCGGCTATGCAATTCCCTTGCCGCAGCGCACGCCGTCTGCCGGGTCTCCCTCGCCGGGCTTGCCACCAGCCCTCCTCCCCAGGAGAAGCTGCTGGAGAGCCCCGGCCGCCAGACAGAGCAGGGGGAAGAGAAACCCGCCGCGGGCGTAGAGCGTGCGAAGGCTCACGGGCGCGAACTCGTGGCGCGAGACCTCGGCCTGGAAGCTGCGGCCCGTCGAGGAGAACTCGCCCGAGAGCCTGACGACTCCCGACGGCCCGACGTTCGTCGCGCGCACGACGGGGATCCTGCACTCCACCGCGCGCAGGATCAGCACCGAGAGGTGCTGAGGCACGTGAGCGGTCCGGCCGTACCAGATGTCCTCGGTGATGTTGACGAGGAAGTCGGCGCCCTCGCTCGTCCGGCGGACGTAGGCCGGGAGCACCGCCTCGTAGCAGATCAGGTGGCGGAACCGGCGCCCCCGGACATCGCAGATGGGATTCTCGCGGCCCTCGGACAGGTTCCCCACGTGGATCAGCCCCAGGCTCTCCCGCCAGGACTCCGGCAGGAGGCCGAGGAGCGGGACCTTCTCGCCGAAGGGGATCAGGCGGTTCTTGCAGTAGATCGTGGTCTCGCCCCCGGGCCTCAGATAGAACGCTGCGTTGTACCGCCCCCGCACAACAGCGCGGTCCCCGTCGCGCGCGACCTCCACGGCGGCGCCTCCCGCCACCAGAGGAACTCCGAGGCTCTGAAGCCTCCGGCAGGCATCGGCCCCGCCCTCCCTGTCGCTGCGCGCGAGCCGCCACGGATCCCCCAGCGCCTCCGGCAGCAGAAAGGGGTAGGGCTGGACGCCCTCCGGCCAGACGAGGAGGTCCGGGAGGGGCTCCTCCCGCAGCAGACGCTCGCTCCGGTCGAGATAGGCCGCCAGCTCGGCGTCGACGCGATCGTCCGCCGCCTCGCGCGGATCGATGAAGCCCTGGACGATGGCCGCGCTGAGGAGCGGCCCGGAGCGCTCGATGCTCTTCACCTGCTCCAGCCGGACGGAGCCGTACGCGAGGGCCGCCGCCACGAGCGCGCCTGCGGCCGCCACCTCGATCCGGGGGAATCGGCCTCCCTCGCGGCGGTGCACCGCCACGCGGTAGACGGCGACGCTGACCATCCCCACCAGGAGCGTGAGGCCGCTGGCTCCGAGGAGGTCGGCGCACTGAAGGAGCCACGGCCGGGCGTAGAGGGCGCCGCCCAGGTGCCAGGGGAAGAGGCGGGGATAGAAATGCTCCACGCCGATCCAGAGAAGGAGCACCCCGAGGACCTGCCGGCTCTCGCGGAGGCGCCCCAGCGCCCAGCCGAGGATCGCCCAGGGGACCGACGAGTACAGGACCCAGGCCAGGAAGACGAACGATGACAGAATCGGCCCCAGCTGCGTGAAGGTCCTGATGGCGTAGAGGATCCAGAGAAAGCCGGCCGTCTCTACGGCCATCCCCGCCAGCCACCCGAGCAGCCATCCGCGGCGGGCGCCGACGCCCCTCGCCGCGAGGAAGAGCGGCACGAGAGCGACCCACGCCAGGTGATCCAGGTGGTAGCGGTCGCCGTAGAGGGGAAAGGCGAGGACGACGAGCACGCCGGTGCCGACGGCCAGCGGCACGCGCGCCGGCCACTGGAGATGAGAGGCGGGTGGAGTCGCTCGAGCGGCCATGAGCTCCCCCCTACCAGAAGGCGAAATACTCATTCGTGTCGACGCTGATTCAGGCCTCGGAATCGGGGGCCGCGGCCGGATCAGCCGAGGCCGGCCAGATCCCGGGCTGTCAGGAACAGTCCGAGCGCGGACGGCTGCATCCGCTGCCTCCCGCAACGGTGAGTCATTCTGCACGCAGGAGGCGAGCTTTCAAGGAGTTGCGCCGCATAGGGCCGGCTGATGCGATGTTCCTAGACGCTTGATTTCACGTCGCGCCGCCGCTTTAGTATGGGGCTCATGTCCGCTCCGCCTCGCCATCGATTCCCCGCGATCATCCTCTTGATCTTCGTGATGGCGCGAGCGGGTCGGGGGGCCGAGGAGGAGCCGCCGCCTTCTCCTCCGCCCGGCAGCGCTGCTCCCCCCACTACGGCCGGGCCCCCGGAGGAGAGCGCGCCGCCGCGCGAGGAGCGGCTCGCCGATGCGGCGGTCGAGGGGCCGGCGCCAGACGGCGGCGAGCGGCTCGA
>JAFGKN010000292.1 GCA_016928605.1 Planctomycetota bacterium
CTCGCCGTGATGATCGGAGGCTTCCACGTCTCGGGCGCCATCGCGATGTCCACGAGAGGCATGCCGCCGGAGTGCCAGCAGCTGCTCGATGCCGGCGTCACCCTCGTGAAGGGGGAGGTGGAGGAGTGCTGGGGCGACCTGCTTCGGGATGCGCTCCACGACCGCCTTCGCTCCTTCTACGACATCGCCGTGCCTCCCGACATCTCCCGCGCCGCGCTGCCGGCGGTTCAGAAACGGATCATGCGCCGCTACGCCTATCCGTTCATGGGGACGCTCGATGCCGGCCGCGGCTGCCCTTTCAACTGCAGCTTCTGCACCATCATCAACGTGCAGGGCCGCAAGATGCGCCACCGGCGGCCGGCCGACATCGTCGAGCGGATCCGCCAGAACGCCAAGTCAGACATCGACTACTACTTCTTCACCGATGACAACTTCTCCCGCAATCCGGACTGGGAGGAGATCCTCGACGGCATCTTGGAGCTGAGGCGCAAGGAAGGCATTCGCGTTCACTTCATGATGCAGATCGACACGCTGGCGTACCGCATCCCGAACTTCATCTCCAAGGCCGCCGAGGCCGGCTGCTCGCAGGTCTTCATCGGCATGGAGACGCTGAATCCGGAGAACCTCCCCGCGGCCGGCAAGCGCCAGAACCACGTGGAGGACTACAGGAAGATGATCGATGCGTGGCACGAGGCGGGCATCGTGTGCCACGTCGGCTACATCATCGGATTTCCGTTCGACACCGAGGAGAGCGTCCGGGAGGACGTCCGCCGCCTGCGCGAGGAGATCGGAGTCGACCAGGCATCCTTCTTCATGCTCACGCCGCTGCCGGGATCTGCCGATCACCAGCGCATGCAGGAGCGCGGCGAATGGATGGACGACGACCTCAACCGCTACGACTCGTTCCATCCCGCCCTCCAGCATTCCCGGATGAGCCACGAGGCGTGGAGCCGAGCTTATCGCGACGCCTGGAGGAACTTCTACACCGTCGACTCGATGAAGAAGATCCTGGCGCGCGCCCGCGAGACGAACTACTGGAGCGTCTTCAACAACTTCGTCTGGTACCGGCACTCGGCCGTCATGGAAGACACTCATCCGATGATCTGCGGCTTCTTCCCGCTGAAGGACCGCAAGCAGCGCCGTCCGGGCCATGCGGTGGATCCCCTCTGGAGGCACGCGATCCGGCGGACGCGCGAGACCCTGACCTTCGTCCGCAAGGCCTTTCGCCTCTACTTCGAGATGCAGGAGGTCTGGCTCGCCACGCGCGGCCGGGCTCGTCTGCGGCAGAAGGTGGATCGAGTGGGCCGGCGCTACGAGCTGATCCGCCAGCGGCTGAGCGATGCCCTCCGGCGCGCCGAGGATCTCCTCGATGTGCAGAGGGCTAACGCGTGGGCGGGCGCCGCAGCGGCCGGTCGGGAGATCGATCGCCTGCGCCGCGGCACCATCCGCGAGATCGTGCGCTGCGCGAAGACTCTCGAGCGCCTCCGTCGCCGGATCTCGCTCGGCGGCATGCCGCGCTGGACCCGCTGGGCGTCCTGGCTCAACCCCTTCTCGGTCCGGACCAGCACCCGCGCCCATCTCGATGAGTACTGGCGGAGCCTGCGCGCGAAGCTCGACGAGGGCCAGCTCCTGCGGATCAATCCCCTGAAGCTGGCGGTCAACTTCGTGCGCGACCTGAGGCTCTGCGCCATCTTCAGCCTCTCGTTCATCCTCAGCCAGGGACGCTGAGCGGGAGGGGTCGCACAGCCTGTTTCAGCAAGCGCTCCGCAGGCCCGAGTCCGAGCGAGGAGCCGGCGGGCCGCTCAAGGCCGTCCCTCGAACTTCTCGAGCAGCGCCCGCACCTCGCGCGCGATCGGCTGGGAGCGGAAGACGTAGACCTCGCCCGGCAGGCCGGCGAGATCCTCCTCGCCCGCGTGCAGCTCCCTCGCGACGGCCACGATGAGATTGCGGGGACCGTGCTCCCGGAGAAGCTCGAGGCGCGGCGCGAGGCTTCCGCGGCGCCAGAAGCCGAAGATCTCGAGGTAGACCTTCTTCCCTGTGTCTCGGTGGGTGAAGACGTAATCGGGTGCTACAACTCCACGGCCTCCGAGGTCGATCAGTTCGGTCTCCTCCGAGATCTCCCAGTCCGACTCGAGCTTCCGGAACTGCTCCGGGAGCCAGCTCATCTCCTCCGGCTGCCACTGCCCTTTCAGGTGGCGGTCGCTCCTCAGGCCGGCATCCGGGTCGAGCCGGAACAGACATCGCCGGCGCGCCTTGCCCCAGAGGACCCGGGCCTCGAGCCTCCAGTCGTCGAACCGCAGCAGCGTCGGCAGGAAGCTCGCCATCTGCATGCCGTAGCGCTGCGAGGCGCTGAAGAGCGAGAGCGGTCCGTCGAGGCGGATGCGGTAGCCGGCCTCGGAGCTGCCCGCGACCGTGTGGAGGAGCTGGAAGAACTTGATCGCGCGGAAGAGCTCGCGGTACCGGCGCGGATTCTGCCCCGAGATCTCGATGTCGAGCTGCGTCGCGCGCAGGAGCACGGCCTGGGCGAGCGCGACGTTGTAGCGGTCGATGAGGCCAGCGGGCGAGATGGGGCGCATCGACCGGAGGACGTGCTCCTCCTTCAGGTCGCCGAGGAGATTCGCATCCACCTTGTGCGGCTCGATGCCCATCTGCTCCGCCACCTGCTCGATGACCGAGAGGCGGTCGAACGGCTCCGGCGGCGGGCGGCGATGCGCCTCGGCCGCCGTCTGGAACGTCGCGCGCCGCAGCTCGACGGGGTCGACGGCCGCGGCGCACTCGAACTCGCACCGGTCGAGGAGGAGCTTGGCGAGCCCGCGGTGGAGGATGAACGCGGTGCCGGCGGCGAGGAAATCGGCCAGCTCATCGTCGAGGTCCCTGCGCGTCCGCCCTACGTGCTCCTCGAAGATGCCGATGAGGCGCGCCGCGAGCTCGAGGCTGGACGGCTCGCCGGGGCGGATGTAATGGGGGAAGACCTCGTCGTCGCGGACGGTCGCCCTGAGCAGGTCAGCGGTAAGCACTGTGCCTCCTCCGGCGCGCGCTGGTGTACTCCTCGGCGGTGTCCTCGGCGACGACCTCGTAGAGCACGGCGCGCTTGCCCTCGCCGGGGCGCAGGATGCGCCCCAGACGCTGGACGTGCTCCATCACGCTGCCGCTCCCCGAGAGGATGATGGCGACGTTCGCGGCCGGCACGTCGACGCCCTCGTTGAGCACGCGCGAGGTGACCACGACGGGGTACTCTCCGCTGTGGAACCGCTCGAGGATCTCCTTGCGCTCCTTGACCTTCGTCTGGTGGGTGATCGCCGGCACGAGAAAGCGGTGAGAGACGTGATACGCCGTGTCGTTGTCGCTGGTGAAGACGAGCACGCGGTCTCGGTGATGCGACCTGAGCAGCCGCGCGAGGAGGCGGATCTTCGCGGGGGATGCCTGTGCGATCGCCCTCTGCTCGCGGTAGGCGAAGAAGGCCCGGCGCCCCTCCTCGCTCCGGGAGGTGAGCATCAGGAAGCGGGCCCAGCCGCCGGGACTCGAGAGGCGCAGCTCGTTCTGGCGGAGGAACTCGAGATACACGTCCCTCGCGGTCCGGTACCGCGCTCTCTCCTCATCCGAGAGCCGTACGCGCAGCCGGATTGTCTCGTAGTCGGAGAGGAACTCCCCCGCGAGCGCCTTGATCTCCTTGCGGTAGACGACGGGGCCGATCAGCGCCGGAAGGAACTCCTCGCGGCCATCCTCCCTCTCGGGCGTGGCGGTCAGCCCCAGACGGTGCGGCGCGAGGCACGCGTCGGCCGCGACGCGGTACGACGGACCGGGCAGGTGGTGGCACTCGTCGAAGACCAGAAAGCCGAAGCGGTTCCCCAGCCGCTCCATGTGGATGTAGGCGGAGTCGTAGGTGGAGACCGTCAGCGGGCGCGGCTCGAAGTAGCCGCCGCCGATCAGCCCGACATCGATGTCGAACGCGCTCGAAAGCACCCCGTACCACTGCTGGAGGAGGTCGATCGTCGGAGTGACGACGAGGCTCTCCTTGCCGAGCCTCTCGATGATCATCTGCGCGACGAACGTCTTGCCCGCGCCGGTCGGCAGCACGACCACTCCGCGCCCGCCCGCCAGACGCCACGCCTCGACGGCCTCCTCCTGGTGGGGGAAGGGCTTCCGCTCCAGACGGGAGGCGATCTCGATGCCGCGGAAGGCGGGCGCGCTGTCCTCGAATGCGAGCCCCGACCGCCTCAGCCGCGACGAGATGTCGCGGTACAGGCGCGCGGGCGCCCTCCACGTCCCGACCCGCGGATCGAACGCGACACCCGGCATCGTCAGCTCCGCGGGCAGCTCGCCACCCGTCCGGATGACGACCGTGCCGCGGTCGAAGGAGAGGGATATCATCAGCGCGACTCACCGAGCACGTCGGGGCAAGGGGCGGAGCGGCGACCGCGAAAGAGCATAGCAGGCGCGCCGGGCGATGGCAATCGGCGCGGGGAGCCGGGCAGGGTCTCGGCGTACTCGTTCGAGCAGGCGCCACGGCGCGGCGCGGACCCCGTCAGCCTTCGGAATCAGCGCCCTTCGCCGTCTTCTCCTCCCAGCGCAGGACGTGCTTCTTCACCGTGCGCCGGTCGAGGTTCGCGATCTGCGCCACCCGCTCGTA
>JAFGKN010000293.1 GCA_016928605.1 Planctomycetota bacterium
CCGGCACTGAGGGAACCGATCCCGCCGATGCGAGCCATCATCCTCCGCCGACTGCTGATCGCCGTCCCCATCCTGCTGGGGCTCGCCACGGTCAACTTCGTCCTGATCCACTCGGCGCCCGGCGATCCCGTCGACCTACTGCTGGGCCAGGAGCTGGAGCCCGAGGCCCGCGAGCACATCCGCAGCGCGTGGGGGCTCGACGAGCCTCTGGCCGTCCAGTACGTCCGCTACCTGGAGAGCGTCTTCCTCCGCTTCGACCTCGGTTACTCGATCCGGAGCGGGCGGGCCGTGGCCGACGAGATCCTCGCCGCCCTCCCCAACACCCTGCAGCTCGCCGCGGCGGCGCTTCTCCTGCAGCTCGGCATCGGCGTCGCCCTCGGAGTCCTCTCGGCCGTGAGGCAGAACTCACCCCTCGACCGCGCCGCCCGCATCGGCTCGCTGACCGTCTACTCGGTGCCGTCGTTCTATCTGGGGCTCATCCTGCTCTTTCTCTTCGCCGGGGGGATCGACGCCCTGCGGATCCTGCCGGCCAGCGGGATGGTCGACACCGTCAACCATGACTGGATGAGCCCGCTGGGCAAGATCGGCGACCGGCTGAGCCATCTCGTCCTTCCGAGCCTCACCCTGGGACTCGGCGGCGCCGCGTCGATCTCGCGCTATGTGCGGGGCGAGATGCTCGACTCGATGCGCCAGGACTACATCCGCACCGCACGCGCCAAGGGGCTCCCCGAGAGCCGGGTCATCTGGAAGCACGGCTTCCGCAACGCCCTGATCCCGATCGTCACCCTTCTGGGGCTCAGCCTGCCGTTTCTCTTCAGCGGATCGGTGATCGTCGAGAACGTCTTCGGCTGGCCGGGGATGGGACGCATCGCCGTGAAGGCCGCCTTCGGCCGCGACTACCCTCTCTTCCTGGGCATCAACCTCGCCTTCGCCTGCATGGTCGTCGCCGGGAGCCTCCTCGCCGACATCCTGTACGCGATCGTCGATCCCCGCGTGAGGTTCGATTAGGCCATGCGCATCCTCGACCTCTGGCCAGGCATCGCAGACTACCGGCGCGGCCGGCGGGCCCGCGGGGTGGTCCTCGGCGCGTTGTTCCTCGTTCTCATCGCCGTCGCCGTCTGGCGCCACGCGGTCATCGGCGAGACTCTCCGGACCGCGCTCGCCCGGCTGGTCCCGGGGGAGCGGCCGCCGCTGGGCGTGAGAGACATCGACCGGATCGTCTCCTCGCTCCTCGTCAGCGGCTCCATCGCGGCGATCCTCGCCTCGACGGCGATCTCCGCCGTACGCGCCGGTCGCCGCGCACCGGCTCGGCGCGAGAGGGAAAGCCGCTGGGTGCTCTTCGGAAGACAGCTCCTGAGGAACCGCCTCGCCGCGACCGGGCTCGCGCTGCTGGCCGCCCTCTACCTGGCGGCCATCATCTGCCCGCTCCTCACCCCGTACGATCCGGTGAGCCAGGGCGACATGCTCGCCGAACGTCTGCTGCCGCCATCCATCGCCCATCCCCTGGGAACCGACAGCTTCTCCCGCGACGTGCTCAGCCGCATCCTCTACGGCTCGCGCATCTCGCTCCTGGTCGGCCTCCTCGCCGTCGGCATCGCCGTGAGCATCGGCGTCATCTACGGCGCCGTGGCGGGATACTGCGGCGGGCGCGTCGACGGCGTGATGATGAGAGCGCTGGACATGCTGATGGCCTTTCCGAGCATCGTCATCATCATCACCGTGATGCACCTCTGGAGAAGCTACTCGATCTGGCTGATCATCGCGGTCATCGGGCTGCTCTCCTGGATGGGCGTGGCGCGGCTCGTGCGCGGCCAGTTCCTCGTGCTCAAGCAGAAGGAGTTCTACCAGGCGGCGGTCGCGCTCGGCGCTGGACCGCTGCGGCTGATCTTCCTCCACCTCCTGCCCAACGCCTCGACGCCGATCATCGTCTCGGCGACGCTCCGGGTGGGAAACACCATCCTGCTGGAGGCCGGTCTGAGCTACCTGGGTCTCGGCGTCCAGTCCCCCACGCCGAGCTGGGGGAACATCATCTACGACAACCGCAACCTGATCTTCAGCCACTGGTGGATCCCCTTCGCCGCGGGACTCGCCATCGTACTGACCGTCGTCGCGTACAACCTCCTGGGCGACGGGCTGAGAGACGCGCTCGATCCGAGGATGCAGGAATGAGCGAGACCGGCCGGCCGACTCCAGCGCTGAACGACTCCCCGCTCCTGCGGATCCGCGGACTGAAGACCCACTTCACCGGCGCCGAGGGAACGGCCCGGGCGGTCGACGGCCTCGATCTCGACGTCGAGGAGGGAAAGACGGTGGGCCTCGTGGGCGAAAGCGGGTGCGGGAAGACGGTGGCCGCTCTCTCGGTCCTGAGGCTGGTGCCGCCGCCGGGCCGCATCGCCGGCGGAGAGGTGCTCTTCGCGGGGCGCGATCTGCTGAAGCTCGACGAGAAGGCGATGCGCGCGGTCCGGGGCCGGCGGATCTCGATGATCTTCCAGGAGCCGATGACGTCGCTCAATCCCGTCCTCACGGTGGGGAGCCAGATCGCGGAAGCGCTGCGTCTGCACCTCGGCCTCTCGCGCCGGGAGGCTCGCGCGAGGAGCATCGACCTGCTGCGGCGCGTGCGCATGCCCGCTCCCGAGATGCGGGCCGGCGAGTACCCTCACCAGCTCTCCGGAGGCATGCGGCAGCGCGTCATGATCGCCATGGCGCTCGCCTGCGGGCCCTCGCTCCTCATCGCGGACGAGCCGACCACGGCGCTCGATGTCACGGTCCAGGCGCAGATCATCGACCTCCTCCTGGACCTCCAGGAAGAGCTCGGCCTGTCCATCCTCTTCATCACCCACGATCTCCGCCTGCTCGCCGAGATCGCCGGGGAGATCGCGGTGATGTACGCGGCGCGGATCGTGGAGAGGGGGAGCGCCGCGGAGATCATCGAGCGCCCTCTGCATCCCTACACGCGCGGGCTGCTCGCCTGCCTGCCGGGGCGCCGGGGAGAGGGATCCGAGGCGCGGGACGAGCAGTGGGCTCCCTCGCTCGCCGGCGCGGTTCCGGACCCGCTCCGGCTCCCCTCCGGCTGCCGCTTCCACCCGCGCTGCCCCCTGGCCGAGGAGCGGTGCCGCCGGGAAGACCCGCCTCTCAGGCTGTCGAGCAGCGGCCGCGCGGTGGCGTGCCACCTGGCGGAGCTCGAGACTCGCGATGAGAGAGCGGAGGAGGACGAGCGATGAGCGAGCCGGCCACCGACTCCAGCCGCGCGCCCTTCGTCCGGGCCCGAAGCCTCGAGGTGCGCTTTGCCGCTCGGGCGGCCATCCGCGCGCGCGGCAGGGGCGAGGTCCTGGCCGTCGACGGCGTCTCGCTCGCGATCGAGCGGGGGGAGACGCTCGGGCTCGTCGGCGAGAGCGGCTGCGGCAAGACCACGCTGGCCAGGGTGCTCCTGGGGCTCCTCCGGCCGGCATCGGGCAAGGTGGAGATCGATGGCCGCGACATCTTCGCGATGTCCCGGCGGGAGCTCCGCCGCTGGCGACGCGATCTGCAGATCGTCCAGCAGGACCCGTTCGGCTCCCTCGACCCGCGGTGGAGGATCGGCGCCATCGTCGGAGAGGGCCTCGCCATCCACCGGATCGGAACCTCCGGGGAGCGGCGCCAGCGGGTCGTCGAGACCCTCCAGCGGTGCGGTCTGCCGGCCGCCGCCCTGGACCGCTTCCCCCACGAGTTCTCGGGAGGCCAGAGGCAGCGCATCGGCATCGCCCGGGCCCTGGCCCTCCGGCCGGAGTTCATCATCTGGGACGAGCCGGTCTCCGCGCTCGACGTGTCGGTCCAGTCCCAGATCATCCAGCTCCTCTTGGAGCTCAAGGAGGAGTACGGGCTCACGTATCTCCTCATCGCGCACGATCTGTCCATCGTCGAGCGGGTGTGCGACAGGGTCGCCGTCATGTACCTGGGACGGATCGTCGAGGCGGCCGGCGCCGAGCGGGTCTTCCGCCGTCCCGTCCACCCCTACACGCAGGCGCTCCTGGCGTCGATACCGGCCGGACGGCCGGGCCGGCGCCGGCGCGGCGCGGCGGCCGGAGACGTCCCCTCACCCCTCGCCCCCCCTCCCGGCTGCCGGTATCACCCCCGCTGCCCCCTCGCCATGGAGGTCTGCCGCCGCGAGCCGCCGGCTCTGCTCGACCGAAGCGGCCACCGGGTGGCCTGCCACCTGGCGGCCGGCTCGCCTCACTGACGGCACACCCGCCCCGCGGACACCGCCCGGACGCTCCGCCCGCGCGGCAGCGCCCTGCCCCACGCGGCAAAGCCCGGGCGAGCGTCCCCGGCAGCGCCGGCCGAAGCCGGCCAGTCGGCACCGATTCCCGGAATCGCCCTCAGGTTTCCCGGCCTGAGTGCCGATGATATCGGAGTGAACGGTTCACGGATCTTCAAGGCGTGCAGAGTCTCCCCGGAGCCCTCGTGGCGGCTCCACGGCGGCGGCGCCGACTGACGGCGGCTCTCGCGCGAGCAGGAGAGAGAGACCATGGGCAAGCCCAACCTGTCCGGTTCTGATGCTGGAATGCTGATCCTCCGCCTCGCCCTCGGCGGCATCTTCGTGGCGCACGGCGTCGCGAAGCTCTTGCCCTGGGGGGAGGGCCTGGAGACCTTCTCGAAGACGGTCGGCGGCCTCGGGATACCCGGGCCGGCCTATCCTGCGGCCGTGGCCATCGTGGCGGCGGAGATCCTCGGCGGCCTGATGGTGGTCCTGGGCCTCTTCGCCCGGGTGGGCGCCCTCGCCCTGGCCGCCGTGATGGCCGGCGCCATCTACTTCGTCCACCTCCACAGCGGGTTCTTCCTGAAGGTCATGGTCACTCCCCAGGACATCACCGCGTGGCCGGCCGACGCCGCCGGGAACAAGTTCATCCCCCACGGCATCGAGTTCAACGTGGCTCTGCTCGCCATGAGCCTGCAGGTCGTCCTCGGAGGTGCCGGCAAGATGGTGCTGGCGGCCAGGTCGAAGAAGGGCGGAGCCAAGGGAGGGTAACCCGGCGCCGCAGCGGCCTCGCAGAGAGAGCCCCCGCAGGGGCGTCCTCCCCCCTGACGTCAGAAAACCCTCCACCTCCGGCCGAGGCCAGGATGGCCCGCTGAAATCGGCCCTGAGCCTGCCCGGCGAGGAAAGCCGCTGCCTGGGGGACCCCCCAGAGAAGGCCGCCCGGGCGGTGCGGCTGGGCGTCCCCGGCCCGCGGGGGAGGCAGCGCGCTGGATCAGCGGAACTTATCGGAAGTTCTCGCTTGCTTGCGAGTTAGATTCTTGTTATGCAGATATTCGGCACATAGTCTTTCGCCGCGCGGCTGCGGGCGAAACCGCGCTGGCGAGCTCCGCGAGGTGGTTCGCGTCGATGCCTCGCGCGCCTCCTTTGTGGGGTGCGCGAGAAGTGAGGAGAGACGTGTGGGAAACCGAGGAAAGCACCAAGCTGCTGGGCGGTCTCGTCTTTGACGGGATCTGCGATCGGCTGGGGCTTGGAGTCATAGTGACGGACCCCCTCGGGCGGGTGGTCTGGGTGAACGACTGCGTCCGGCGGGACTTCTCCGACACCTTCGCCACCGGGAGAAGCCTCTCGGGGTTCCTCCAGTCGACCCGCTACACGGTGCAGAGGGATCCGAGTCCGCTGCGCTCGAGGTGTCCGGCGCCGCCGGCGGGCGACGTGCATCGCGTGGAGCGGGAGGACGGCTCGGTCGCGTATTACCGCCACCTCGAGTTCCCGGTCCGGGACGAGCCGGGCGCCGAGCAGATCCACTGCCTCGTCGACATCTCCCGCGAAGCGATCCTGGAGGAGACCTTCGGCGAGAACCTCCAGCAGCTCACCAGCATGAAGGAAATCATCGACACGCTGTACGAGTCGGTCAGCACGCAGGAGGTGCTCTATCTGATCCTCGTCGCGGTGACCTCGCAGCGCGGCTTCGGGTTCAACCGGGCCTTCTACCTCGAGGCGCGCGGGGACCGGCTGCGCGGAAGGATCGGCATCGGCCCGTCCAGCCCGGAGGAGGCCCACCAGATCTGGGAGCGGCTCGAGCGCATCAACCTGCCGAGCCTGAGAGCTATCTACGAGGACTTGACGCGCCACGGCAGCACGCCGGATCCGCACACCCAGGAGATCGCTGCCCAGCTCGATTTTCCCCTCCACTCCCGCCCGAAAGGCCTCGCGGCGATCATGGAGTCGCGCAAGCCGGCCCTCCTTCACAACGACGCGTCCCTGCCGCCGGAGGACAAGGCCCTGTTCCGCCTCCTCGAGAACGACGAGGTGGCGGCGGTGCCCCTCTATGTCCGCGAGTCGGTCGCCGGAGTGCTCATCGCGGACAATCTGATCACGAGGCGCCCCATCACCGAGCGCGCTCTGAACGTCCTCAAGACCTTCTCGGGCTACGCCGGAGTGGCTCTCGAGCGCTCGCAGCTCTACGACGAGCTGCGGGAGAGCGTCTCCAAGCTCCAATCGGCCAACGAGACGCTCAAGAGCCACCAGATCAAGCTGCTCCAGGCCGAGAAGCTGTCGGCCATCGGAGAGCTCGCCGCCTGCGTCTCCCACGAGATCCGCAATCCCATGGTGGCGATCGGGGGCCTGGCCCGGTCGCTCCTCAAGGACAGGACCCTCGGCGCGGACAGCCAGGAGGTGCTGCAGGTTATCGTCACCGAGGTCGGCCGCCTGGAGAAATTCCTCAAGGAGACGCTCGACTTCGTCAAGCCGGAGGTGCTGGGCACGATCTCGGTCGACATCCGCAGCGAGATCGACAGCGCGCTGATGGCTTTCCGGGCCGACCTGGCGGAGAGCTCCATCGACCTGGAGCTCGATCTGGGGCCCGAGCCGCTGCATTGCCTGATCGATCCCGACCTCTTCCGGCGGGCCGTGTCGAATCTGGTGAAGAATTCGGTGGAAGCCGTCGGAAATGATGGCAGGATTCGGATAGGCGTGGGCCGCAACGGGTTTTCAGCGAAGGTCGAGGTCGCGGACACGGGCCCCGGCATCCCCCGAGATCTGCGGGGGCGGGTCTTCGAGCCCTTCTTCACGACGAAATCCGAAGGGACGGGCCTGGGGCTCGCCATCGCGTCTCAGAGCATCCGCAGCCTCGGAGGAGAGATTTCGCTTCAAGAGAACGAGGAGTTCGGCACGATATTCACAATAATCCTCCCCCTCCAGCAGGTGATCACGAAAGGGGAGCGAGGAGAAGAAGTCGAGAGGAACGAGAGGTCGCGGTCATGAAAACAGTACTGATTGCCGACGACGAGCCCAACATCCGGATGCTGTATCGCCGCGAGCTGACCGACGAGGGGTATCAAGTGATGACGGCTTCCGACGCCAAGGAGGCGATCCGCATCGCGCGAGAGACGCCTCCGGACCTCGTGATCCTGGACATCCGGATGCCCGGCATGGACGGGCTCGAGGCGATGGATCGGATCCTCGAGGAGAACAACGAGCTGCCGATCATCATCAACACGGCCTTCACCGCCTACCGGGACAGCTTCCTGAGCTGGCCCGCCGACGCCTACATAACGAAATCCGCAGATCTGTCCGAGCTCAAGGAGACGGTCCACACGATTCTCGA
>JAFGKN010000294.1 GCA_016928605.1 Planctomycetota bacterium
GAGTCCGTGAAGTCGAGCGGGTACCCGGCGAGCGTGAAGCCGAGCTGCTCGCGGAAGTCGACCACCCGACCCGGAACGAGCGGCTCCCCGAAATCCTCCTCTGCGCCGGGGAAGGGGATCCAGGAGAGCGCGACCGGCTGTCCCTCGCGCAGCACGGTCACGCGGACGCTCCGGTCCGCCTCGACGCCCCTCAAGGCCGCCGCGAGGTCTCCGTGGAGCGAAAGCTCTCTCCCCTCGACCTCGAGCACGCGGTCTCCCGCCTGGAACGTCTCGTGATCGGGAGCCCACACCTTCTCCACGAGGAGGAACGGCCTCCCGCTCACACCCGGAGGCCGGCCGGGGCCCCCCGGATCGAAGGGGAGGGGGACGAGGCGCTCCTCGAAGCTCTCGCAGCGGAAGCAGAAGACCTCGGCGCCGGGCGGGTCGCTCCGCATGGCGATTCTGCCTCTCCCGATCAAGCGCTCGTCGAAGTCCTCGATCGCCTGCGCGCGCACCATGGTCTCGAAGAAGCCCGGAGAGAACGCGACCTGTCCCGCATCGACCGCCTCCTCGTACCGTGCGAAGAACACCTCGGCAAGGTGCTCCCGCGCGTCGAGCTTCTCCGGACTGCCCGCCGGAGCGACCTGCCAGGCGCCCAGCAGCGATGAGACCGCCTGGTTGTAGAGCCCGTCCAGCCGGTCCTTGGCCTCTTGCAGCTCCCGGCGGCTCTCGATCTCCGGCGTGCGCTCCCAGACGGGCTGCCAGGGCTCGAGGCTGTCCTCGGCCTTCGCCAGCGCGGCGCCGAGGCTCGCGAGGTCTCCCCGGATCCGCCGGAACGACTGCCAGGCCTTCTCGGCAACCCCCAGGAACTCCCGGCTCCTGCGGATCCCCGCGATCCTCTCCTTCTCGTGGAAGTAGAGGGACTGCCCCACGAGGACCGCCGCGAAGAGGATGACGGCGCCGGCGGCGACAATCCTTCCGGGATGCTTCTTGACCAGCTTTCCCAGGCGGTACAGGGCGCTCGGCGGGCCGGCCAGCACGGGGTCGTTTCTGAGATGCCGGCGGATGTCCTCCGCAAGGTCCCGGGCGGTCGCGTAGCGGCGCGTCCGTTCCTTCTCCAGGGCCTTGAGCGTGATCCAGTCGAGGTCGCCGCGCAGCTCGCGGGCGAGGTGGCGAGCGCTCGTCCGCCGGCTCGTGGCGACGGCGTCCGCCGCCTTGCTCTGCGTGCCGATGCGGCTGCTCGGCTTCGGAGGATCGTCCTCGCGGATGATCCGCTGGATCTCCGCGAACCCCGCCTCCCGCAGCGCCTCCGACTCGAACGGCAGGGTGCCCACCAGCAGCTCGTACAGGAGGACGCCGAGGGAGTAGACGTCGGTCCGTGTGTCGATGTCCTGCGCAGTGGGGTCCGCCTGCTCTGGGCTCATGTAGGCCGGCGTCCCCACGACCTGCCCGTGACGCGTGAAGAGGGTCTTCTCCGTCAGGCGCTGGCTGATGGCCTTGGCGATGCCGAAGTCGATGATCTTCGGCGACGCCTTGTCCCCCTGGACGGTCACCAGGATGTTCGAGGGCTTGATGTCGCGGTGGATGACCGCCTTGTGATGGGCGTGCTGCACGGCATCGCAGATCTCGAGGAAGAGATCGAGCCGCTCGCGCGTGCTCAGGCGGTGCCGGTCGCAGTGCTCGGTGATGGAGATCCCCGGCACGTACTCCATGACGAAGTAGGGGCGCCCGTCCGCCGCGGTCCCGGCGTCGTGGACCTTGGCGATGTTCGGGTGGTCCATCAGGGCGAGCGCCTGCCTCTCCGACTCGAAGCGCGCGATGACCTCCCTCGTGTCCATGCCGAGCTTGATCAGCTTGACCGCGACGCGGCGGCGGACGGCCCCCGTCTGCTCGGCCAGGTAGACGATGCCCATCCCGCCTTCTCCAAGGGTCTCGAGCACCCGGTATGGCCCGATGGACTCCGGATCCGCCGAGGGAGCGGGCACGTCGATCGTCCCCTCCTCCGGAGATGCATCGCTCTCCTGGCCGAAGAGGGAGCCGAATACCGCGTCCCACGAGGCCGAGCGCACGTCGATCGTCCCCTCCTCCGGAGATGCATCGCTCTCCTGGCCGAAGAGGGAGCCGAACACCGCGTCCCATGTCTCGCTCGAGGGCCGCTCGTCCCGTTCCAGGAGTCTCTCCACGAACTCGCGCAGCTCCGCCCGGCCGGCGCAGGCCTTCTCGAGAAACAGCCCCCGCTCGCGCGGCTCGAGGTTACAGGCCTCGAGGAAGATCCTTCGCGCTGCTTCGTACTCCTCGGGGGTCACGGCAAACCTCCCTACCCGGTCCCGATGTGGTTCCCAGGCGACGAGCTTCGGCGCAGGCCGCCCCGCAAGTCAAGACAAAAGACGCTGCAGACCGCGCGCGTCCCTTCGCCTCGCGCCGGCGGGGATGGGAGTCACCGGAAGAGCAGCGCCGCATAGACTCCGTACCCGGCGAGGATGATGAACCCCTCGCGCCGGTCGAGGCGGTTTCCCAGGAGGAAGGGGCCGAGGATGAAGGAGATTCCCAGCAGCCACCAGATGTCCCACTCGATGATGAGGGGGTTCACCTCGAGCGGCCGGACCATGGCGGCCGCGGCCAGGACGAGGAGGATGTTGCAGATGTTCGAGCCGACGATGTTGCCCACAGCCATGTCCGTCCTGCGGTGGAGGACGGCCACCAGCGTGGCGACGAGCTCCGGAAGGCCGGTGCCCGCAGCGACCATGCTGAGGCCGATCACGCGCTCCGAGACGCCGAAGCGACTGGCGATGCCGCGCGCGCCCTCGATCAGCCACTCCGCCCCGAGCCAGAGAGCGCCGCTCCCGAGGAGCACGAGCGCGAGGCAGAAGGCGAGAGACCGCCGGAGCACCTTGCTCCCCGCGACGCCCTCGACCGCCTGCTCGAGCGAAGCGGACTCGGCGCGCCCCACCTCGCGGCGGGCGAGCCGCACCATGTAGGCGGTGAAGAGGACGAACGAGATCAGGAAGAACGCTGCTTCCACCCGGTCGATCTCGAGATCCCGCGCGAGCAGGTAGAGGAGGAGCGCGGCGATGAACATGAAGGGCCACTCGAGCCGGACGGTGCTCCCGGGGATGACGAGCGGCCGGATCAGGCTGCACGCTCCGAGCACGAGCCCGATGTTGAAGATGTTGGAGCCCACGACGTTCCCGATGGACATGTCGGGGCTGCCCCGCAGCTGGGCGGCGACGCTGACCACCAGCTCGGGCAGGGACGTGCCGATCGCGATGACCGTGAGCCCGATCACCGCGTGCGTGAGGCGCAGCCGGATGGCGAGGGCGGAGGCTCCCCGCACCAGAAGCTCGCCACCGATGGCGAGAGCGGCGAGCCCCCCGGCGATGTAGAGGATGGAATCGGTCATGTCTCCGGCCGGCCGTTCGTACCCGGGCTGAACGTACTACTCGGAAAGCGCCGCGCTGTCGTGCTCGGCGCACAGGCGCGAGCGGACCAGCTTAACGGAAACTCTCGCCGCTGGAAAGCCTCGCCGGCTCCGCCTCGAGCGGAGCCGGCGGACGAAGGCGGTGCCGAGGAGATGGCCTCAGACGCCGGCGGCGCGCTCGGTGCGATCGACGCGCCTCGGTCCATCGACGGATCCGAGATGCATCCTCTCTCACGCGATGATGTCGCTGTGCCCCGTGCTCTTGACGAGAACGGCGGCGCGCAGCGGCCGCGTCAGCTCGTCGAGCCGGCTCAGGAAAGCCTTCTCTTCCCCCTCCGGCGGCACGTCCATGCCGAGAAAGACGAGATCCGCGCTCTCCGACTCGCGCGCGATGACTTCTCGGACCCGCTCCGGAGCGACGACCACCCTCGCCTCTCCGCGCACCCTGGCCTCCTCGAGGAGCGCCCGCAGATGTGCGAGCGCCTCATCTTCTCCCGCCCGGTTCGCGATGATGCGCAGGATCCGCAGCCGGACGCCCCGCCACTCGTCGTTGAGCGAGAGCAGATAGGCCAGGAGGACCATCAGGCTGCCGTTCTCGCGCCCGCGCCACCAGATATCGATCCTCCGCGGCAGCGGGCTCCGCTCCGCCTGCTGCCGGAAGATGAGCACGTCGTGGCCCAGCTGGACCGCCCGCCGCAGGCAGCGGGCGTAACCGGCGTAAGAATCCCTCTCTTCACACCAGCCGAAGAGTACGCAGTTGGGCCGCAGCCTCCCCACCCCTGCGCTCTGCACGAGCGAGAGGAATCCGTCCTCGAACGACCGCGCGACGACGACCTTCGCGAATCCCTCGACCCGCGCCTCGTCGAGGTGCGCGCGGATCGTATCCTCCTGCGGCTTGCGCTGCGCGATGAGCTGGTCGACGTCCCCGGAGAGGACGTTGCCGACCATCAGGAGACCGCGCCCGGACTCGAGAAACGTCGCCAGCTCGACGAGGCCCGGCCGCGTCTTCGGGTTCCCGCTGAGGACGAGGATCTGCGGCCGCCAGTTCTTGGGGTGGTACTCCATGTGCTCCAGGGCGACGAGGTCATCCACCGCACGCCGGAAGAAGAAGCCGATGCGCGCATCCCCCCAGGTGGAGAGGACACGGCGCTTCTTCACGTAGAAGTGGAGTACGAGCAGCACGAGCAGCGCGGCCGCGGCCGCCGCCCGGTTGATGAGGAACATGACGACCAGGCAGGCGATCGCAGCGAGCAGCGCCGTGCTCCAGTGATAGAGGCGGAAGGTCGGGCGGAAGCTCGGATTGCGGGCCCGCGACTCGTAGAAGCAGGCGAAGTTGACCATGCCGTAGGTGATCAGGAAGAACATCGTGATCACCGGCGCGATGACGTTCAGGTCAGCGGCGAGGAGGCAGCCCATCGCGATGAAGAACGTGGCGATCGTGGCCCGCCGTGGCTCTCCCGCCGGCCCGAAGCCCCTGGCGAGCAAACCCAGGCCCGGGAAGATCCCGTCGCGGCCGAGCGCCTGCAGCACGCGGGGCGCGCCGACGAAGCTCCCGAGCGCCGAGGAGAGCGTGGCCGCCCAGATGCCCGCGTCGACGAGGGGTGCCCAGAGCGAGAGCCGCTTGAGGATCAGAGAGTCGCCGAGGAGATCCGCCCGGTCGCAGAAAGCGCCGAGGAGCAGCATCTGGAGGGCGTAGACGACGCCGGTCACCGATACGGCCAGGAGGGTCCCCCGCGGCAGGCTGCGGCGGGGGTTCGCAAGGTCGCCCGACATGCTGGCGCCGGCCATGATCCCGGTGGCCGCAGGGAAGTAGATGGCGAAGACCAGCCAGAAGGTCGCCCCCCCCTCGTAGCCGGAGGACCAGTTCGCGGAGAGTCTCTCCCGCAGCGAGTCGAACTCGGCGCCCGGCAGCGGGCCGATGAAGAAGGACGCGATGGAAATCCCGAGGACGGCGAGGACGATGAACTGGACTCGGATCGCCCAGGAGGCGCCCACGTAGGCAACGATGAGAAGGACCGTGCACACCACCGCGGAGACGACCCTCGACGAGGCGGCCAGCCAGGGAAAGGTCGAGCAGACCGCCTCCGTGAATCCGGCGACGTAGAGCGCGACCGAAACGGCCTGGGCGAGAAAGAGCGCCACGCCGATGGATCCACCGAACTCGCCGCCGAGGCTCCTCGAGATGAGGAAGTACGCGCCGCCGCCCTCGACCTTCTGGTTCGTCGCGATCGCCGAGAGAGAGAGCGTGGTGAGGAGCGAGATCGACTTGGCGACGAGCAGGATCAGGAGGGCGCCGCCCACGCCGGCGTTCCCGACGACGTAGCCCGCCCGCAGGAACATGATGACGCCGAAGATCGTGAGGACGCACGGCGTGAAGACCCCCGCGAACGTCCCGAAGCCGTGGCCCCTGCCGCCGCTTCCGTCCCGTGACCGCCTGGGCAAGCTCCGTCCTCCCGCGCATTCAGGAGTGCAAGATCTCACAGATTCTCGTGCATCTGGCGGGCGAAGTCGCTCGCCCGGCCAGCCAGAGCGTCTTCCATTACCGCTGCGAAGATATGCACGACAATCTGTGGCACTCGGCACTTGGCGACGCTGACGAGGCCTCATGGTAAACCGTCCCTTGCGCATTCACCAGCCCATCCCGTCCATCCGGCCGCGCCGGGGAAAACATTGCGGTCGCGCCCGCAGGCTCCGTAGTATGTCGCTCGATGGATAGAGAGATGCCGCTCCGAAAAAGCGGCCGTGCCGGCCGATGCCCGCACCGGCCCTGAGATCGCCATCGATGCCCGCGGAGGCCTTGCTCCTTGACCGATCCCGTTCCTCCCCGCAGACTCGTGCTCGCCCTTTCTCTCCTCGCTGCGGTCCTCGGAGCCTCCCCGCCGCCGGCCGCGGGCGACTGGCCCATGCAGGGCCGGGACATCGCGCGCAGCGGCGTGACCCGCCAGCGCCTCGATCTTCCCCTCGTCGAGGTCTGGTCGTACGCGCCTGTCCGGCCGCCCGCCCCCTCCTGGCCGCCTCCGGCGCGGCAGGACTTCTGGCACGAGATCGCCGAGCTGCGGCCCGCCGTGACGCACGACCGTTTCTTCGCACCGGTCGTCTGCGGCGGCCTCGTCTACTTCGCGTCCTCGGGCGACGACCAGGTCCGCGCCCTCGATCTCGAGACCGGCGAGGCGCGGTGGACGTTCTTCTGCGAGGCTCCCGTGCGGCTGGCGCCGAGCGCCGCCGGCGGAAAGCTCCTCTTCGGATCCGACGACGGGTGGGTCTACTGCGTCGAGGGCGAGCGCGGGACCCTCGTGTGGCGCTTCCGCCCCTTCGAGGACGACCGCAGGATCGCAGGCAACGGACGCATCATCTCGAGCCGCCCGGTGCGGACCGACGTGCTCGTCGACGCCGGCGTGGCCTATGCCGCCTTCGGCCTCTTTCCGAACGAGGGCGTCGCCCTCTGCGCGATCGACATCGAGACGGGCTCTCCCGTCTGGTGCCGCCGCGACCTCGACATCTCCCCGCAGGGCTACCTCCTGGCCTCCCCGTCGCACCTGTGCGTGCCCTGCGGCCGCGCGCCTCCGATCATCTTCGATCGATCGAGCGGCCGCCGACTCGGCGAGCTGAAGGCTCCTGGCGGCTCCTTCGCCCTCGTCTCGGGCGAGACGATCCTCAGCGGCCCGGGCCTCAAGGGGGGAAACGACGTCGGGATCTCCGACTCCGCGACGCGCGAAGCCATATTCACGTTCGCGGGGCTGCGCGCCGTCGTCACCGGGAACATGGCCTACGTGCAGTCGGCGGACGATCTCTCGGCCCTCGAGTACCCGCAGCTGATCGCGCTCGCCCGGGAGCGAAGGCCGTTCCTCGAGGAGCGCGAGCAAGTCGACAGCCAGCGAGAGAAGGCGCTGGCTGCGTCCCGGCGCGAGGAGGCCGAGGCGCTCCAGACCGCCCTGGAAGCCCTCGATGAGAGGATCGCCGCGCTCGATGAGAGGATCGCCGGCTGCACGCGCTGGAGGAAGCCTTGGCCTCTCACGGACGCCCTCGTCCTCGCCGGCGAGCACCTGATCACCGGAGGCGCCGGAGAGGTCGCCGCCTTGCGTGCTGCAGGCGGCGAGGTCGTCTGGCGAGCGGCCGTTCCGGGGCGGGCGGGCAGCCTCTGCGTCTCC
>JAFGKN010000295.1 GCA_016928605.1 Planctomycetota bacterium
ATCGTTGCCATAGCTCTTCCAGGCCGTGCTCTTCATCTCTTTCCCCGTCCGTGAACAACCGGCGATCAGCCACGGCGCGATGACCGCGGCGCCCAGCGTCATCGCGCCGAGCCAGGTTCGATGATCGAGCTTCATGCTGTGTTGACTCCTTCTGCTGAGTTGCTTGGATGGGGTGGCTCACGTCAGCTCCCCGAGATAGAGACCCTACGTCCTGCCCCGCTCGCGCTTCAGCGCGTTGTACATGTCGAAGGCCGCTTCCGGCTTCATGTTCTCGTGGACGATGCCTCGCACGGCCTGGGCCATCGCGACCGGGTCATCCGCGAGGAAGATGTTGCGGCCCATGTCCACTCCGACGGCTCCCTGGTCGATCGACTTGTAGGCCATGGAGAGGGCCTCGAGCTCGGGGAGCTTCTTGCCTCCCGCGATGACGATCGGGATCGGACAGCCGGCGACGACCTCGTCGAAGCCGGGCTCGCAGTAGTAGGTCTTGACGAAGTGCGCTCCCAGCTCCGCGCAGACGCGGGTCGCGAGGCCGAGGTAGCGCGAGTCCCGCGCCATCTCCCGGCCCACGGCTGTCACCGCGAGCGTGGGAACGCCGCAGCGGTTGCCCTCGTTGATCAGGCGCGCCAGGTTGCCGAGCGTCTCCTTCTCGTGCACTCCGCCGATGTAGACCTGCGTGGTCGTCGCCGCGGCGTTGAAGCGCAGCGCGTCCTCGACGGTCACTCCGATGACCTCGTCGCTCAGCTCCTTGAGAATCGTCGCCCCCGTCGAGCAGCGTAGCACGACGGCGTTGCGGACGGTCGGCGAGATGCAGGTCCGGATCGCCCCGCGCGTGCACATCAGGCAGTCGACGTGCGGGACGAGGGGAGGGATGTCGAGGTCCATCCGCTCGATGCCCGAGGTCGGCCCCATGATGTAGCCGTGGTCGAAGGCGAGCATGACCGTCCGCCCCGTGCGGGGATCGAAGATCCGCGAGAGCCGGTTCTTCATGCCCCAGTCGAGGTGCGCCGACCCCCGCAGAAAGAAACCGGGGGTCTCCATCGGCGTGCCGACCTTGAAATCCTTCTTCGGGCCGTCGCTTCCGCTTTCCGCGCCAGGCATGTCACTCTACTCCTTGCAAGAATCCCTGAAACATCAGACCCATGGACGTGGCGCCGGGATCCGGATGTCCGACGCTCCGAGCCCCCACCTGCTTCGCGCGTCCGAACCGGGCCTCGAGATCCCTCGTCGACTCGGCTCCCGCCACTGCCGCAGCTGCGGCACGCCGCAGCGCGGTGACGACGTCGGAGCCCGCATCCGATGCGCTGCGCAGGACGCGCACCGCGGGGACCAGGGCGTCCATCATCGTCTTGTCCCCCACGCGCGCCTCCGTCTGTCGCTCCACCGACGCCAGCCCGGACTCGAAGACCGCGCTCAGCGCGGCTGCATCGAGGCTATCGTGCCCGCGCGCAGCCTCGGCCATCCCCGTGAAGAACATCCCCAGCAGCGGTCCGGTGGCTCCGCCGTCCACGCCCAGGATCGCCCACCCGACTTCCTCGAGAAGATCGGCGATGCTCTGCCGGCGTGATGTCTCGACTGTCGTCTCGAGCGTGTTCACGGCCCGCAGCATCGTCGTGCCGTGGTCTCCGTCCCCCCCGTGGGAATCGAGGCGCGACAGGGTCGCGTGCTCCTTCCGGATCCGCTCCGCGGCTCCGCGCAGCATGCTGACCAGATCGTCGTAACCGACCGCGCTTGACATCATCCTCTCGAGGTACGGCGCCGGGGAGGGCGAGGACTCCTTCTCCCCGTCCGGCCTAGGCGACCACCAGGCCCGGCGTGTCGCAGGGCGCATCCCACAGAGCGAGGAGCTCCTGATCCATCCGGGCGGCACACATCTGGAATCCCCCCATCTCCTGCACCGTCAGGAACTCCCCGACGATGCCTCGGGCGAGCCGGACGCCGCGCTCGTCGAGGATCTGCCGGACCCGGCGCATCACGAGATAGAGCTCCATCAGGGTCGTCGAGCCGACGCCGTTGATCATCACCAGGACATCCTCTCCTTTCCCGATGCCGATATCCTCCAGAAGCATCGGCAGCATGATGTCCGCCGTCTCGTCGGCGCTCTTCAGCGCCTGAGGGCCGAAGCGCCCACCCTCGCCGTGCTGCCCCATGCCGATCACCATGGTGCCGTCGGGGACGTCGGAGATCACTCCCCCCGTGCACGGATGCGTGGCGGAGGCGACCGCGACCGCCAGCGTCGCCATGTTGCGCTCCATGCGCTCCGCGATCGCGAGACACTCGTCGAGGGACCGGCCCTCCTCGGCTGCCGCTCCCGCGACCTTGATCACCAGCAGGCAGCCCACGAGCCCGCGCCTGTCCTTCGGGTCCTCTCGCGTCCCCGCCGAGATATCCTCGTGGGTCAGTATCTGCGCGACACGGATGTCCGCCTTCTTCGCCATCTCCATGACGATGCTCGCCGAGCGCACGTCGCCCTCGTGGTTGAGAACGACGAAGAGGATCCCGGCATCCCGAGACACCATGCGCAAGGCCTCAAGCACGCGGGGAGGGCCCGGAGCGGCGAATATGTGGCCCGGCACGCTGACGTCGAGCATGCCCGTCCCCACGAACCCGCTGAGAGCCGGCTCGTGGCCGCTGCCTCCCAGCGTGACGAGCGCCACCCGGCTCTCGGGCTTGGGCCGCGCCCTGACGACGAGCTGATCGCCGGCGAGCCGGACCTGCTTCGGATGAGCCAGAGCGAAGCCCTCGAGCAGCTGCCGGGGAAGATCGTCGGAATCGTTGATGAACTTGTTCATCGCCATGGGCATTCCTCTCTCCAGGGGGCGAAGCAGCCGGCATTATAGCCCGAGGCGCCGTTCCCACAAGGCCGCGCGGACGAGACGCGCGGCGATCTCCGGAAGTGCTCGACTCGACGCCCTCAAGCGGACTTTGACCCTTGCCGTCTTCGTGGGTACGATAGGCAAGCACTCGACCTTCGAGGAGTGAAGGACGTCCACATCAGGCGAGACCATCCCGATATGAAAGAACCGTCGCGATCCATGACCGGAGCGTGGCTCTGGCTCCTCTTCGTGCTTCAAGGGCTCTCATCCGCCGGGGCGCGTGCACAGTCCGCGGATGCCTCCGCGGACTTGCTGCGGGAGACATGGGCCGAGACGATGCTGGCCGCCCGCGCGCTTCACACGGGAGAGAAGACCGAACCTGTATCGCTGGGCCCCTGGTTCGCGACGGGCTACCTGCCATCGAGCGGCTTCCAGGAGTCGCTCTTCCCCGAAAGCGGGGTCGATCTCGAGGTGCTCGATCCATCCGGCAAGAGGCTGTGGACGCCTCATCCCGAGTGGATCGATGGTAGGGTCCACGATCTGCCGGGCAGCGCCGGCTCCCACGCGACGTACCTGTTCCGCACGATCCACGCCGCGCAGTCCGCCACCGTGGAGGCCAGCCTGGGCAGCGACGACGGCATCGAGGTCTTCCTCCGCGGCGCGAAGATCCTCAGCCGCGACGTGCCCCGCGGAGCGGCGCCCGATCAGGATCGCGTCGCCCTGGAGATCGAGCGGGGAGACAACGGCCTCCTGCTCAAGATCTTCAACCGCGGCGGAGGCCACGGATTCTACTTCTCCGCGGGAAGGGATCCTCTCGAGAGCGTCCTGCGGCGCATCGCGCAGCGCTTTCCGCGCGAGACGGCCTGGTGGGAAAAGGACACCGGCAACGAGGGCGTCGCGTGGCTGCGGGGATCGAAGAGCGTGAATCTCGAGAAGCGGATCATCGAGCGCGCCCTCCAGGAGACAGGGCGGCATCGAGCCGGCCTGGAGAGGGAGTACGCGGCGCTCGTCGAGAGCGGTCCATCGCCCGATGCCCCGCGTTGGCTCGCCCTCTACGCGCGCTGCGCGGAGACCCGCGAGAGGTATCTCACCGCCCTGGTGCCGGCGCGGACCATCCGGATCGATGCCCTGCGCAGAGCCATCGAGGATCTCTCGGCGAGCTTTCCGGAGCAGTATGTCCGCGGCCCTGAGCTCCTGCGGAAGCTCGAGGAGCAGGAGAAGCGGCTGGAAGAGGCCGCCGGCGCTGATGGCGGAGCTCGAGACCTGTCTCCCGAAGTGCTGGAGGACCTGCTCGCTCTCCAGCGCGAGGCGCTTCTCGCGAGTCCGCTCCTCGATTTCGACCGGCTCCTCCTCGTCCG
>JAFGKN010000296.1 GCA_016928605.1 Planctomycetota bacterium
GAAGCGAAGGTCTGGGTGGTCAAGGGAGACGACACGCCTGGCGGCTCTCGCAAGGGCGATAGGACCCGCGAAGATGACTCCTGAGAGCAGAGAGCACCGCGAGGACCCCCTCGGCTCGCCGAGCCGGACTCCCGCCGCATGCAAGCAGGGTGGTCCCGGTTCCACGCCTCGGCCCGGGTGCCGCGGCGGAAAAGCAGGCGTGGAGCTTCTCGGGACGGCCTCGGCGGAGAAGCGAGCGAGGCGGCCCGAGGTGGCGCCATGACCGAGCGCAAGCTTCCCCACAGCCTCGAGACCGAGCAGTCGCTCCTCGGCGCCATCCTGGTCGACTGCGAGGCGGCGAGCAGCGCCTTCCAGCTCCTCTCCGCCGATGATTTCTACAGCCCGAGACACGCCAAGATCTTCGCGGCGATCGTCGAGGTCTATGACCGCAACTCGACCGTCGACGAGATCCTGCTCCAGAACGAGCTCGAGCGCCGCGGCGAGGCCGAGGATGTCGGCGGTCTCGAGTATCTCGAGGAGCTGATCCAGCGCCTTCCCGCTGCGGCCAACGCCGAGTACTACGCGCGCATCATCCAGGACAAGGCGATCCTGCGAGCGCTCGTCAGCGCCTGCACCCGGACGGTCGAGGACGTCTACGAGTCGGAATCGCCGGCCAAGGCGCAGCTCGACCGGGCCGAGCAGGCGATCTTCGAGATCGGGAGGCGCGGGGCTGGCCGGGGTTTCCTGCAGATCAGCCAGATCATCGAGGAGCAGATTTCGCGGCTCGATGATCCGAGTGGAGACGCAGACGCCCGGACCGTCATGAGCGGTTTCGTGGACCTCGACGAGAAGACGAACGGCTTTCATCCCTCGGAGCTGATCGTCGTGGCGGGCCGCCCCAGCATGGGGAAGACGAGCTTCTCCATGAACGTGGTCGAGCACGCGGCGATGGCCGGGAAGACGGTGGCCGTGTTCACCCTGGAGGTCTCCAAGGACCAGCTCGTCCAGAACCTCCTCTGCAGCTTCTCCCGCGTCGACAGCCAGCACGTTCGCAAGAAGTCGCTCTCCAAGGGCGAGTGGCGGGACCTCATCCACGGCGCCAACCGCCTCCGCGAGTCGAAGATCTTCGTCGACGACACCCCCGGTCTCAGCCCCCTCGGCCTGAAGGCCCGGGCGCGACGGCTCAACAGCCGCCAGCGGCTCGACCTCATCGTGGTCGACTACCTGCAGCTGATGGAGGGGCCGAGCAGCGAGAGCCGCCAGCAGGAGATCACCGTCATCTCCCGCAACCTCAAGCAGCTAGCGCGTGAGCTGGAAGTCCCGCTGCTCGCCATCAGCCAGCTCAGCCGCGGCGTCGAGCGGCGGGATGACCGCCGTCCCCGCATGTCCGATCTCCGCGAGTCCGGAGCCATCGAGCAAGACGCGGACGTCGTCCTCCTGCTGTACCGGCACGAGTACTATCACGAGGAGGATGAGGAGGCCCGGGGCAAGGCGGAGGTCATCATCGCCAAGCAGCGCAACGGCCCCACGGGGACAGTCCAACTCGCTTTTTTGAACAGCTTTATGAGATTCGAGAACCTGGCCGTGCACGCTCAAGGCGAATTCTGATGGCGGGATGAACGCCGCGCGTGCCGAGGTGGATCCCATAATCCAGCCACGGGGATTCGGGCCATTTATCTGTTGCAGCGAGCGATTCTTCAGTACAATACGCCGCCGTGCCTCAGGCCCGGTTCGCCCTCGTCCGCTGCGGGAGGGTGAGCGAGAGACGTGGTCCAGAGCCATCGGAGAAGAAGTGAAGAGACTGGCCTCCGATCCTGAACGTGTGACCTTGTCGCCGCAGTCTGCCGGAGATGGTGCATGATTTCCGTACGGTGGCGCAGTGTAATCTTCTGTTGCGGGGGCGCTTGTCTCTCCCTGCTCCTCCTGGCGATGGGCGCCGTGGCGGTCGCTCCCGCCTTCTCGCCGCCGCGGACCGCGGTGATCAACACGGCCGCGGTCTTCAAGAGCTACGAGAAGAAGAAGGCCGAGGAGGAGATCTTCGAGGAGCAGAAGAGCCAGGTGCGGGTCCGGCTCGAGACGCTCGAGAAACAGAAGGAGGATCTCGTCGCGGAGATCCGCCTGCTGAAGAAGGACTCCGACCTGTACACGCAGAAGATGGTCGAGCTCCTCGGGCTGGACCAGGACATCCAGAGAATCCAGTCGACCGAGCTGAAGGATCTCCGCGACAAGCTCGTCGCGATCCTCAAGGAGATCCGCGACGAAATTGCCGGTGAGATCAAGGCTTACGCACGAGCACACGACCTCGATCTGGTGCTGGAGAGGGAGATCGAGGCGCAGATCGACGCGGCGGGTGCCGGCTTCAACTGGCCGATCGTCCACCACTGCACGGCCGAGCTCGACATCACGCAGGAGATCACAGACCGGCTCAACGACAAGTATCGAGCCAAGAGAGCCAGGCCGTGATGGTTGTGGCCGCTGCGGGCGCGCCCGCCCGTGCCGGCCGTAGAGTCCGAGGTTTATGTTCGCTCAGAAGACGCTTGCCGCTCCCGCCTCGATCCAGGGCACCGGGCTCCACCTGGGGCAGGAGGTCCACCTCGAGCTGCGAGCCGCGCCCGTGGGGAGCGGAATCCGTTTCGTGAGGACGGACCTCCCCGGTGAGCCGGAGGTGGAGGCCACGATCGATGCCCTGGGGAGCCACCCGCGCCGCACGGCTCTGGTGCGAGGCCCGGCGGAGGTCCACACGGTCGAGCACTTGCTGGCGACGCTGGGGGCTCTGGGCATCACGAACCTGCAGGTGCGCATCGACGGACCCGAGCTGCCGGGGCTCGACGGCAGCGCGCTCCCCTACTACGAGATCATCAAGACGGCAGGAGTCATCGAGCAGGATGCTCCGGCCGCGGAGATCCGCGTCCACAGCCCGCTCGCCGTCCAGGGAGAGGGCGCCAGCATCGTGGCGCTGGCCCGGAGCGCCGACGGCTTCGCCGTCTCCTACATCCTGGACTACACATCCCCCGTCATCCCCAGCCAGTACTTGAGTCTGGAGATCACGGAGGAGGTCTTCGCCCGGGAGATCGCGCCGGCCAGAACGTTCTGCCTGGAGGAGGAGGCCCGGCAGCTGCAGGCGGCCGGCCTCGGCCGGGGAGCGAACACCAGGAATACTCTGGTCGTCGGCAGCGGGGGCGTGATCGACAACGACCTGCGGTTCGAGGACGAGTTCGTGCGGCACAAGATCCTCGACCTGCTGGGAGATCTCTACCTGACCGGCTGCAGGATCCAGGCCGACGTGCTGGCGAGGAAGTCCGGGCACGCCTTGAACCAGATGCTGGCGAGGGAGCTCATCCGGGCGGCTCAGGACGAAGGTGTCCGCTCCTCTTCTCGTCGGACGGCGAGCCGAGCCGCCGAGGAGAGGGCGGAAGCCGCCGGAGCGAGCGAGGGGCTTGAGTGCAACCCGCCGTACGGGTACCGCGGGCCGCTCGATATCTCCATGATCGAGCGGATCCTGCCCCATCGCTTTCCGTTCCTCCTCGTCGACCGGGTGCTGGAGGTCTCGGAAGACGGGATGCACGGAGTGGGGATCAAGAACATCACGCACAACGAGGAGTTCTTTCAGGGGCATTTCCCGGGAAATCCTGTCATGCCGGGTGTTCTCCAGGTGGAGGCCATGGCGCAGCTCGCCGGGATCGTCCTGCTGAGCCACAAGCAGAATGCGGGACGGCTGGCCTACCTGCTCTCCATGGACAACGTCAAGTTCCGCCGGCCGGTCGTTCCTGGCGATCAGCTGGTGCTAGAGGCCAAGGTGAAGAACATGAAGGAGCGCAGCGCGCTGGTGGAAACCCGGGCGACCGTGGATGGAAACCTCGCAACCGAGGCGCTCATCCGGTTTGTCATCGTCCGTTAACGTCGAAACGCGGGTGCGCGGGTCGGCTTGTTGATTGGGCTTTTTTGAGGTGTATAGACGTCAGTGTTCTGGTCGACACGAAAAACCGCCGACCTGTCGTTTCGGTTTGAAAACGCGTACGTCCACCCCACCGCCGAAGTGGCCGATGACGTGGTCATCGGTCCTTTCTCGTACATCGGTCCGGAGTGCCGGATCGGGGAGGGATGCCATCTCCACAACAACGTGACGCTGGCCGGCCACACGCTGCTCGGCCAGAACAACGAAGTCTTTCCGGGTGCGGTGCTGGGAGGAGAGCCGCAGGACAAGAAGTACCGGGGAGAGGAGAGCTGGGTCATCATCGGCGATGGGAACGTGATCCGCGAGAACGTCACGATCCACGGAGGGACGAGACAGAGCGGCGGCGTCACGCGGGTGGGGAGCCGGAATCTCATCATGGCGGGGTGTCACGTGGCTCATGATTGCATCCTCGAGGACGACATCATCATGGCCAACAACGTCCTCCTGGGAGGACACGTCCAGGTGGAGCGCTGCGCGAACCTGGGCGGGCAGGCGGCTGTGCACCATTTCGTGACGATTGGCCGCTTCGCATTCGTCGGCGGCATGGCTCGCATCGCGCAGGATGTTCCTCCCTTCATGCTCGTCGAGGGGAATCCAGCGCGCGTCTGGGCCGTGAACAAGATCGGCCTCCAGCGCCGCGAGTTCTCCGACGCGGAGATCCAGGATCTGAAGGAGGTCCACAAGGCGCTCTTTCGAAGCCAGATGCCGCGCAGCGAGGCGCTCGTCCGAGTCGAGGAGCAATGGAAAGACTCGGAGCACGTGAGCTACCTGGTCGAGTTCCTTCGCCGCATGGAGGCCGGGAACCAGGGCCGCGCCCGCCAGCCGTACTCCGTGACGCTTTGAGTGAAACGGGCGAGGAGCGGATCCTGATGTCAGTGAAACGGCCGCGAGAAGGCGAGACCCTGAAGGCGCTGGTTGTCGGCGTGGGGCATCTGGGCAAGCAGCACGCCCGAGTCTACCGCGAGCTGGAGGGCGTCGAGCTCGTGGGGGTCGTCGACGAGGACATGGCCCGCGCTCGAGAGGTCGGCGGGAGGCTCGGAGTGGAGGCCTTCCCGCGGCTCACAGGTGATCTCCTCATGGAGGTCCACGCGGTGAGCGTGGTGACTCCCACCCCGACGCACCTGGAAGTTGCTCGCCGCTGCATCGAGGCAGGCGCCTCGGTCCTGGTGGAGAAGCCCATGGCCTCGAGCGTGGAAGAGGCCCGCTCGATCCTCGATCTGGCGAAGCAGCGAGGCGTGACTCTCCAGATCGGACACATAGAGCGGTTCAATCCGGTGGTCCTCGCAGCCACGCCGTTCGTCAGGAGTCCGGTCTTCATCGAGTGTGATCGCATCCATCCTTTCAGCTTCCGGTCCGTCGAGACGAGCGTCGTGCTCGATCTTATGATCCACGACATCGACATCGTCCTGAATCTCGTCAACTCCCCGGTCGCCGATCTCGATTCGGTGGGGGCGCGGGTGATCTCGGGAACGGACGATCTGGCGAGCGCGCGGATCGTGTTCAACAACGGCTGCATCGCCATGTTCAAGGCGAGCCGCGTCGCGATCCAGAAGAGCCGGAAGATGCGGATCTTCTGCGAGGACTGCTACGTATCGCTCGATTACGTGGCCAAGACGGGCATGCGCATCTCGCTCAAGGAGGGGTGGGACCGGGACGCCATCGACTTCAAGAAGATGGCGCAGATCGAGGCGAGCGAGGGACCTTATCCGATCTTCACGCAGTACTTCAGCATCCAGCAGTTGTCGATCGCGGATGACGAGCCCCTGCGCAACGAGCTCAAGGCGTTCGCCGCAGCGGTGCGCTCAGGAGCCGTTCCAGTGGTGACCGGCGAGCACGGGCTGCAGGCCATGGAGGTCGCGTCGCGCATCCAGTATTCGATCGCCAAGAGCCAGGAGGACTACCTCCGGCGCCGGTCGCGCGGCGGAGACTCGGAGTGCCGGTCTCCGTGATCCAGTTGCCGCGCGGTCCTCGCCTCTGTGCCGCCTCTGGATCGAAACCCTCGCCGGGCGGCGTCCTTGCGCGGCTGGCTCGCCCCGGAGGCCGCCGGCCTCCCTCGGGGGTGATCTGCTCGTTGACACCCCGCCGAAGAGGTGTTATGGTCATGCCCTTTCATCCAGTTCACCCGCTGGCGGAGGCTCCTCGGGGTCATCCGACAGCGGCCGGTAGATCGCCGAACCCGGCTTTTTTCTATAGCCCGGCCACAGACTCTCTGGCCGCGGCTTAAGACCCCCCGAGCCGATCGCGGGGTGAAAGGAGCGAATCGTGTCCATCGTCGACGTCAAGGAGATCATCGAGGCCGGAGTGCACTTCGGCCACCGGGCCAGCCGCTGGCACCCGAAGATGGCGCCGTACATCTTCGGAAAGCGCAACCTGATTCACATCATCGACGTCCGCCAGACCGTCAAGGGACTGGTCCGGGCCAGCAACTTTCTCATCCAGTGCGTCGCCTCGGGGCAGGATGTCGTCTTCGTCGGAACCAAGCGCCAGGCCAAGTCGCTGATCATGCGCGAGGCGCAGCGCTGCGGCATGCACTGGGTCTCCGAGAGATGGCTGGGCGGGACTCTCACCAATTACCACACCATCCGCCTTCGGCTGAAGCGTCTCGAAGAGCTGGAGGCTCTCGAGGCGAGCGGCCGGATCGAGGAGTACTCGAAGAAGAGGATCTCTGCGTTGAGGCGCGAGCGGCGGAAGATCCTGCGCAACCTCGAAGGCATCCGAGGGCTGAAGCAGCTGCCGGGCTGCCTGGTCGTCGTCGATATCCGCCGGGAGTACATCGCCTTGCGCGAGGCGCGCAAGGTGGGGATCCCCGTCGTGGCTCTCGTGGACACGGACTGCGATCCGACGGACGTCGATATCGTCGTCCCTGGAAACGATGACGCCTATCGCTCGATCCAGGTGATCCTGAAGGTGTTCGCGGATTCTGTCCTCCTCGGACGGAGGAAGCACGAGGTCTACCAGGCCGAGCAGCAGCGGGCACGGCAGGTTGAGGAGCCGCCTCGCCGGGAACCTCGCTCGAGCGCGGGGGCCGCGGAAGCCTCGCGGGCCGGCGGCGGGCCGGCGGAAAGGCCCGCGCCGACGCCGCCTGCGGGGGCGGTGGCTCCTCCTGCGGACGCGCCCGCGCCTGCAGCGGAAGCGGAGCCTCCCTCCGTGGAAGCGGCGAAGTCCGAGGGTTGACGTCGAGGCGCCGGCGGCCGGCCCCGGCGGGTTCGAGCCAGGGGCCCGCCGCGGCGACAGGTGCGCCGGCGGGCGTGCTGCGCGCAGGAGGGAGATGGAGTGAACATGCGACGCAATCGGATCCTCCTCAAGCTCTCCGGCGAGATTCTTAGCGGACGCGGCGGTTTCGGCATCGACAGCGCCCGGACCCTGGCCTTCGCCGAGCGCCTCCAGAGGGCGATGAGCGGCTGTGCGGTGCAGCTCGCCCTCGTCGTCGGGGGGGGAAATGTCCTGCGCGGCGCCCGCTTCGCCGGCTCGGGCGTCGATCGGGTGACCGGCGACGCCATGGGGATGCTGGCCACGGTGCTGAACGGCCTGGCGCTCCAGTCCTGCTTCGAGTCGCTGGGAGTCGGCTGCAGTCTCCTCTCTGCGATCCCGACCGGGACGCTCACCGAGCCTTTCTCACACCGGAGCGCCATCCTCCACCTCGAGAAGGGACGGATCGTCGTGCTGGTGGGCGGCACCGGGCATCCCTTCTTCACCACGGACACCACGGCGGCTCTCCGCGCGCTCGAGATCGGAGCCGGTCTGCTGGCGAAGGGAACGAAGGTCCGCGGCGTCTTCACCGAGGATCCCGTCGAGAATCCGGCGGCCTCCTTCCTGCCGCGGCTCTCCTATGAGGAGTTACTCGAGAAGAGGCTCGAGATCATGGACGCGACGGCCGTGACGCTCTGCAGGGAGCACGGGCTTCCGATCCGGGTGTTCGACGTCTGGGAAGAGGAGAGCCTTGAGAAGCTGCTCCGCGGCGAGGATGTCGGCTCGCTGGTGAGCTGACGGTCCGATCACCGTCGTCCCGGCCCTGCTCGTCCGCAGTCACGAGGGACCGCGCCGCGGTCCGCCCGACGACGGGCTGCCGCGGCCGGCGACTCCAGGGCGCTTGCATCCGCGACCGCGCCCGGGATAGGCTGGAGACACGCGGATTCGCCACGAGGCGCGACGCGTGAATCGGCCGGAGCCGGCTCCCCCGGCACGCGTTGGGGGATCGCCCGCAGCCCGCCACCGGCAGGCCAGACCGTCGGACGATGGCTGCCGGCGGGGGCCCCGGCCGAGGTCGCTCTGGGACAGCGGTCGGCGCGCCCTTGGCGACAGGCTCAACCGTCCGACGAGGGTAGAGGATCCATGGACTACGATTCAGTTCTTCTGGAAGCCGAAGAGCGCATGGAAAAGGCGCTGGGTGTCCTGGGGGACAAGTACCGCGGGATGCGCACAGGCCGGGCGAGTCCCGGCCTCGTCGACGAGCTGCGCGTCGACTACTACGGCAGCCTGACGCCGCTCAAGCAGATCGCCAACATCTCCGCGCCGGAGCCCGACCAGCTCGTGATCAAGCCGTTCGACCCGAGCTCGCTGGGGAGCATCGAGAAGGCGATCCTGAAGTCGGACATCGGGATTCACCCCCAGAGCGACGGCAAGATCCTGCGGCTTCAGATCCCCCCCCTCAGCCAGGAGCGCCGCCGGCAGCTCGCCACATGGGCCAAGGAGGTCGGCGAGGAGACGAGGGTGGCGATCCGCAACATCCGCCGCGATGCCAACAAGCAGGGCGAGCAGCTCAAGAAAGAGAGCAAGATCTCCGAGGACGAGCTCCACTCCCTCAAGGAAGAGGTCCAGAAGCTCACCAAGACCTATGAGGACAAGGTCGACGGGGCTCTCGAGAAGAAGACGAAGGAGTTGACGACGATGTGATGCCGCGCCGCGGCTCCAGTCTGCGCGCGCGCTGCAGATTCGCGCGCCGGTCGCGCGAGCGGCGTCCGGCCCAGGAGATGCGGGAGCCGCGCGGGTCGCGGAGCCTCTCGGTCGGAGAGGCAGCGGCGTCGGCCGCTCCCTGCGCACGGTCCGCCGCAAGAGAACCAGGAGCCCCGCTCGTCGCAGAGGCTCCCGGTCAGGGACGTGTTGTCGTCTGGTGACCCCAAGGGGATTTGAACCCCTGTTACCGGGATGAAAACCCGATGTCCTAGACCTGACTAGACGATGGGGCCGTCACGCGCAGCGGATCGCCGCAGCGACCCCGCCGTCCCTCGCGAGAAACGTCGCCTGCGGCCTTGAGGCTGGTGAGAGCTGCAGGATTCGAACCTGCGACCCACGCCTTAAAAGGGCGTTGCTCTGCCAACTGAGCTAAGCTCCCGTTAGAGCCGCAAATAAGGCTTGAAAGGCCGAGATTATAGTCGCTGCGAGGGGAGAATCCAGCCCTTTTCCTCGGGCGCGACGAAGCGCTCGGGCGTCCCTCGGCGGCTCCATCCGCGGGCGGAGCTGGCGAGCGCTCCTCGGGAGCGCCGGCCCCGGTGTTCTCGGAGGGGTGCATCTGGCCCGGAGGCAGCTTGTGGGCCGCGACACTGCGCTCCAGCGTGGGGAGTGGCCGGCGGATGCACCCCCGCCGGGGCTCTTGCGGGGCCTGGCGCACCGATGCCCGGGGCCCCCGAAGTCTTGCAGTCCGCCGCCGGCGCCCTCGCTGCGGCGGATCTTCGGCGCTTTGACATGGGGGGCGGAGTCTGTAGAATGATGCCAGGTGACGAGCCCGGCAGAGCTGGGGTAGGTTCTGGACAACTCTTTGATTCGCAAGGTGTAAGGACGGGGTCAGGGCTCGGTGTCAACCCCGCAGGCGCGCAGCCCGGAGCTGGGTTCCGGGCGAGGATCCGGGAGAGCAGGGTCTTGGACGAGAAGCCCAGAGTACGAATCTTGACCGAAGGAGTCAGCGAGCGCCTCCTGATTCCGATCGAGCCGGGGCTGTGGACCATCGGGCGCAGCTCCGACAGCACCATCGTCCTGCAGGACTCGCTCGTCTCGCGGCGGCACGCCGAGATCGTCTTCGACGGAGAGATCGTCCGCCTGCGGGACGCCGGCGGCAAGAATCCGATCCGTGTCAACGGTCGAGACATCCAGGACTGTCAGCTCGTCGACGGCGACCGCATCTCCATCGGCCAGACCGAGATGCTCTTCGAGTTCGACCAGGAGAGCGACCGGACGCCTCTGCGCGTGGTCAAGAACGGGGGTAGCTTCTCCGTCGGCTTCGGAGGGATCAGCCTGGATGCCGCGACCGTGGTGCTCGACAGGCCGGACCTGAGCCAGATTCCCGCCGCGGAGCGGAGCTACGATCGTCTCTCGAGCCTCTACCAGCTCTCGGAGAGCATCCTGAAGGTCGACGACGAGGAGGAGCTCTACGACCTCGTCCTGTCGACCGCCACGCGGGTGACGCAGGCGGAGCGGGGCTTTCTCGGCCTGGCGACCGAGGGGCAGGAGACGGATCCTCACTCGCTCAACATCGTCCGCTTCTGGGACCCGGTCCACGGCGACAAGGCGAAGACGCTCGAGATGAGCGAGACGATCCTCGACCACATCCAGCGGGATCGCAAGTCTGTGCTCGTCCGCGACGTGCCGGAGCGGCAGGACTTCGGGATGAGCGTGATCGATCTGAAGATCTGTTCCTTCGTCTGTGCTCCGCTCATCCACGCCGATCGATTTCTCGGGCTGATCTACGTCGACACGCGGGGCGCGCGGGAGCAGTTCGACCGGAGCGACCTGGAGTTCGTCAGCACCATCGGGCGCATCTCGGGTCTCAAGCTGCACAGCCTCCGCATGCAGGCGAAGCTGCTCCGGGAGAACGAGATGCTGCGCTCGCTGGTGGGGACGAGCGAGAAGATCATCGGAAGCTCCGAGCCGATGGAGCGTGTGTTCCGGCTCATCGAGAAGGTCGCCCCTCGCGATACCTCGGTCCTCATCGAGGGCGAGAACGGCACCGGCAAGGAGCTCATCGCACGCGCGGTGCACAACCAGTCTCCCCGCAAGGACAAGCCGTTCGTGGCGGTCAACTGCGGGGCCATACCGCCCAATCTCGTCGAGAGCGAGCTCTTCGGGTACGAGAAGGGAGCCTTCACCGGCGCGCATCAGACCACGGAGGGGAAGTTCGATCTGGCCAACGGAGGAACCCTGTTTCTCGACGAGATCGGCGACATGCCGCTCGACATGCAGGTCAAGATCCTCCGGGCTCTTCAGGAGAGGAAGTTCTACCGCGTGGGCGGCAAGAAGGAGATCTCCGTCGACATCCGCGTGATCTCCGCTACCAACCGCGATCTCAAGAGGGCCATCGAGGATGGCTCTTTCCGCGAGGATCTCTACTTCCGCCTCGCCGTCGTGACGATCGAGGTTCCTCCCTTGCGCGAGCGCGGCAACGACATCCTGGAGATCGCCGAGCACTTCCTCGGCAAGGGCAGCAACGCGCCGGTCCTCATCAAGGCGGCGAAGGAGTGCCTCCTGAATTACTCCTGGCCGGGGAACATCCGCGAGCTGCGGAACGCGCTGGAGCAGGCGGTCATCCTCGGCGACGGGAAGAAGGTCACGCCGGCTGACCTGCCTCCCCAGATCGGCAAGACCGGGAGGGGAAAGATGGTCTTCGTCAGCAAGCCCCTCGCCGAGGTCGAGAAGCAGTACATCATGAGGGTCCTCGAGGAGACCGACGGCAACAAGGCCCGCGCGGCGGCGATCCTCGGCATCTCCCGCGAAACCCTCTACCAGAAGCTCAAGCAGTACCAGTCGGAGTGACTGCTTTCCGGGGAATGCGCCTGATGGATGTCGACTCTTTCCTCGAAAGTGTCCGCAGCGAGGTCCGCGAGCGGTTCGAGAGCTCCGAGAGGGTGATCTCCTTCCAGCGGTTCCTGCAGGACTTTCTCGCTGCCCCGCACCTCTACCTGCGGTCGGCCGCCCAGTACATGGTGGAGATGTTCGACCACTTCGGAGCGCGGGCGAGCCCCCGCGTGGGGCAGGAGGCGAAGCGCTTCTGCCTGTTCGACCTGAACGGGGGAGGCTCGCGGGATCCTCTCGTGGGGCAGGAGAGGGTGCAGGGCGAGATCTACCAGCACCTGGTGAGCTTCGCGAAGCGCGGCAAGGCCGACAAGATGCTCCTTCTCCATGGACCGAACGGCTCGGGCAAGACCACGGTCATCGACGGCATCGTGCGGGGTCTCGAGGGGTTCTCGCAGACCGATCGCGGAGCTCTCTACTCCTTCAGCTGGATCTTCAGCGATCACGAAAGCCGTCTCGATCAGATCGGATTCGAGACGAGCGCCAGAGACATCTCGAGCCTGGAGAGCCTCGCCCATCTCGAGGAGCGGGACGTGACCTCGCGTTTTCCCTGCGAGCAGAGAGACTCACCTCTGCTGTTGATACCTCGAGAGCAGAGGGCGGCCTTCATAGAGGATGCGCTGAGCCGCCATCCCCGCGCTGAGTATCCCGAGTCATGCCACGATCCGTTCCTCGAGGGAGATCTCTGCCACAAGTGCCGGAAGATCTACGAGAGCCTTCTCGTCGCATACCAGGGCGACTGGAAGAAGATCGTCCGGCATGTCCAGGTCGAGCGGTTCTACATCAGCAAGCGTTACCGAGTGGGGGCGGTCAGCATCGAGCCCCAGGGCAACGTGGATGCCGGCGCTCGAGCGATGGTCTCCGAGGGAGCCTGGCAGTTTCCGCCTTCTCTGCGCAACGTTACTCTCTACCAGGCGGTGGGCGACATCATCGACGCTAACCGGGGACTCCTCGAGTACAGCGATTTTCTGAAGCGCCCTCTGGAGGTGAACAAGTATCTGCTCACGACCTGCGAGCAGGGCACGGTGCACCTGGGGAGCTGCATAGCGTACCTCGATCTCGTCATCTTCGGGACCGCCAACGAGAAGCAGCTGAGCATCTTCAAGCGCACAGGCGATTTCTCGAGCTTCAAGGCGCGGATGGAGCTGATCCCGGTGCCCTACCTTCTGCGCTACTCGGCCGAGGCGGATCTCTACCGGCGATGGACCCGCACTTACTCGAGGGGGCGGCACGTGACTCCTCATACCGAGCTCGTGAGTGCGCTCTGGGCGGTTTTGACGCGCCTCCGCCGGCCTCGGCCGCAGAGCTACGCGGAGCCTCTGCGGAGCTGCGTCGCGGATCTCTCCCCGCTGGAAAAGGCGAAGCTCTACGATTCCGGCGAGACGCCGGAGCGGCTGAGCGACGACCAGAGGAATACGCTCCGTTCGTCCGTCTTGAAGATCCGCGAGGAGTTCGAGGACGACGAGGGGGAGTTCGAGGGGCTCATGGACGCGGAGTACGAGGGACGGCGCGGTGTGTCGCCGAGAGAGATGATGGGGGTGCTGGCTCGCGTCGCCGAGGACCCGCGGTTTCTTTGCCTCTCGCCGATGGCGGTCTTCAAGGCCCTGGAGGACCTCGCGCGGGACGCGAGCCTCTATGATTTCCTCCGCCTTCCGGCTGAAGGGGCGTACCACGACCTGGCGGAGATCATGCGCTCGGTTCGAGAGGAGTACTACCGCTGGGTGACGTCGGAGGTCTTCGATTCGATCGATCTCATCGACGAGAAGGAGTACGATCGCGTCTTCCTCGAGTACTTCCGGCATGTCAAGGCCTTCGACACGCACGAGCAGATTCACAACCCTTCCACGGATGTCTACGAGCGCCCCAGCGAGGAGCTGATGAGCTCCATCGAGAAGCAGGTCGGCATCCAGGAGAATCCCGCCGACTTCCGATCGAGCATCATGACGCGCATCGCGGCCTGGTCGCTCGACCATCCCGATGCGGGGATCGACTACCAGCGACTCTTCCCGGAGATCTACAGAGCTCTGCGCCGGAACTTCTACCGGGAAAGGGATCGTCTCCTCACGCTGATCGAGAAGGACATCCTCAAGCTCGGCACCGACGAGTTCGAGCTGCTGAGACCCGCGGAGCAGACAACGGTTCGAGTGGCCCTGGAGCGCATGAAGGCCAGGTACGGCTACTGCGAGCACTGCGCTCGCGATGTCATCGCCTTCGTGCTGAAGCAGCGCGCGGAGATGGAGACGGAGACCGGCGCGTCAACCTAGCCCAACTTGAAGGGTTTTGAGTGGGGATATGTTCTCTGGTAACGACTTACGCCTCCAGAGAGTCAAAAGTTGTCACTACATC
>JAFGKN010000297.1 GCA_016928605.1 Planctomycetota bacterium
CCGTCGTTGCGGACGAACGGCACGCGCAGGCGCGCGAGCGCCCGGACCGCCTCGGTTTTCTCTGCGGCTTCGGCACGTTGATCCATGGGGCTGCCGCACAGTGCGAGAGCCATACCGAGGACCGTGAGAGTCGGCGCGCAGCGTTCACACAATCGACGTCGGCCCGCTATCGATGACATGCCGGTTTCCTCCCTGCATCCAGCCCGCGCTGGGGCGCGCGGCGGTCCATGACACTCGCTGATCTCGACCGACAGCCCGCTCGATCGACTGAGCCATCCTCCCGCACCGTGGATGCCTCGAAGCCGAGGGGGCGAGGCAACACGGCAACCGACGGCTGGGCGCAGCCCGAGGTTCACACCGTCGCCCACGGTACCCGAGCATACCGGAGATCTGTACGACGCGCGGAAAGCGTCAACCTCAAAGAAGGATAGGGATAGGGAGCATCCTTCCATTCCCTCTTCCTCTCGACCGCTGAGCTGCCGCCCGAAGACACCTTTGCCTTGCCGCAGCGCCGCTCTGACCCCTCCAGAGCGCCTGCCGGGACCGATGGCACCTGACGGCTCGAGTATCGAAGTGCGGCGATGGGAAGTCAAGACGAAACGGGGCCCGTCCCGTCGTCGGTGATAGCAGAGGGTTCTGGATCACCTGACGCAGGGAGGCGGCTGGCGATGCCGGGGTGGAGCCTGGTGCTCCCGGAGGGCTCGAGGGTTGCGATCGTCCCGGGCCGCTTCCCGGCGGGCCCCGAAAATTGTGAGAGACCAGGACCCTGCTCGAGGGTTTCATGGCTGGACGCGGTATGGAGGAAACCGGCCGCTCGAAGATTGCTCCCGGGCCGCCGAGCCAGCATACTGCTCTTCAGATTCAGGACTTGTGTACCTGCTGACCGTTCCGTCCCCCCCGCGGGCGAGCCTTCGGGCGAGCGCGAGCCCGGAGGGCCTCCGGCCATTCCCCCTCGCAAAGACGGTTGATGCCAGGCGGGAGGCGGGTTCGAGCGATCAGCGTGCGGGCTCCGCTCGCGAGCTTTGCGGCACGTCACGAAGACGAAGACTCCATGAGAGAGCGGTTGATGCGATGCTGGATCTGCGCCCTCTGCCTGGCGGCGGCACCCGCCTTCGCCGGGAAGGCGTCGCAGGCAGCGGAGACAGCGAAGAAACCCGAGACCGCCCATCCAGCGCGAGCAGCAAAGCCAGCGAAGACCCCGGAGACGCCGCAGCCAGCCCAGGCCGCGCGGACCCCGCAGACAGTACCGCCCGTGCATCCCTTCGAGAGCGCGACCGAGTTGACGCCGCAGAGCCGCATCGACGAGCTGGTCTTCGGCAGGCTCGAGGAGCTCGGCATCCAGCCCGCGAGGCTCTGCTCCGACGCCGTCTTCCTCCGCCGCGCCCACCTCGATGTCATCGGCACGCTGCCCACCATCCAGGAGGCGAGGGAGTTCCTGGCGAGCAAGGACGAGGACAAGCGCCGGGCTTTGATCGACCGCCTGCTCGAGCGGAGCGAGTTCGCCGACTACTGGGCCATGAGGTGGGGCGATGTGCTCCGGATCAAGTCCGAGTTCCCCATCAACCTCTGGCCCAACGGAGTGCAGGCGTACTATCGCTGGATCCACACGAGCATCCGCGAAAACCTGCCGTACGACCGGTTCGCCAGGGAGCTGCTCACCTCGAGCGGCAGCAACTTCCGCGTGGGCCCCGTCAATTTTTACCGCGCGCTCCAGGGCGATGATCCGCAGGCGATCGCCGAGGCGGTCGCGCTGGCGTTCCTCGGAGTCCGCACCGCGAGCTGGCCGGAGGATCGCTGGAAGGGCATGGCCGCCTTCTTCTCCCACGTGGGCTTCAAGGACTCCATCGAGTGGAAGGAGGTGATCGTCTTCCACGATTCCGTCAAGGCCGCCGCCGACATCGCTGCGGGCGCGCCCGCCGAGGCGGTCTTCCCCGGTGGAGCCGCGGTCCAGCTCTCCCCGCAGAAGGATCCGCGCGAGGTGTTCGCGGACTGGTTGATCGCGCCGGGAAATCCCTGGTTCGCGCGCAACATCGTGAACCGCATCTGGCACTGGCTGCAGGGGCGCGGGGTCATCCACGAGCCGGACGACATCCGCCCCGACAATCCGCCGAGCCACCCCGAGCTTCTCGCGTATCTGGAGAAGGAGCTCGTCGAGAGCGGCTACGACCTGAAACACATCTTCCGCCTGATCCTCAACTCCAAGGTGTACCAGCTCTCCTCGATCCCCCGCACGGATCATCCCGAAGGTGAGGCGTACCTCGCCTTCTATCCGCTGCGGCAGCTCGATGCGGAGGTGCTGATCGACGCGCTGTGCCAGATCACGGGAACGACCGAGAGCTACTCGAGCCTGGTTCCGGAGCCGTTCACCTTCATCCCGGAGCACCACCGCTCGATCGCACTGGAAGACGGGAGCATCTCGAGCTCGTTTCTCGAGATGTTCGGGCGTCCGCCGCGCGACACCGGGCTGCTCTCGGAGCGCACCCTTCGCCCGTCGCCCGCGCAGCGGCTGCATCTCCTCAACTCGAGCCATGTCCAGCGAAAGATCGAGCAAGGCGCGAAGCTGCGCAGCCTGATCCAGTCGAGCCGGAATCCGGCAGAGGCCACCACCAGGCTCTACCTGGCGATCCTCTCGCGCTTTCCCACGGAGGAGGAGCTGAGGATCGCGCGGGAATATCGCCAGAGCGCCGCGGTGAACGACCGAGAGGCCGCGGTCGATCTGGCCTGGGCGCTGATCAACAGCCCCGAGTTTCTCCATCGGCACTAGCCCAGTCCGCTCCCGCGCGGCGCGGGAGGGATCTGGGAAGCGAGTCATGAAGCCATCCATCCGCAATCCGAGACGCGCCGCCCCGGCGGCGCGCGCCAGCGACGAGGGCGCTCGAGATGCTCCGAAGACGAGGTGAGACCATGACGAGAGAGAGCGATCCAGCCATGGGGCGTCCGGCCGCCGCGGATCCGGCCAGAAGCCCGCAGCGGCCTGCCGCAGCAGCGGGCGCCTCTGCGATGTCGCGTGCGATGTCGCGGCGCTCCGTGCTGCGGGGCGGCCTGATGGGCGCCGCCGGGCTCCTTCTCGGCGGCGCGCCGGATCTGCGCATCCGCGCTGCCGAGCGGCCGGCGAAGGCCAAGGCGGTCATCCAGATCTGGATGTGGGGCGGCCCGTCGCACCTCGACACCTTCGACCCCAAGCCCGACGCGGGCCCCGATTACTGCGGCCCCCTCGACAAGCCGATCCGGACCAACGTGGACGGCATCCTCATCGGCGAGCTGCTCCCCAGGCTCGCGACGCAGGCCGACAAGTACGCCATCATCCGGAGCATGACGCACGGGGTGAACGCCCACGAGACGGCATCCTACATCGTGCAGACCGGACGGCTGCCCGGCGGCCGGCTGGTCTTTCCGTGCGTCGGCGCCGTGGTCTCGCTCTTCAAGGGATACGGCGCGGACTACGAGGGCTTGATCCCTCCTTACATCGTGCTGACGCAGCCGCAGGGGCGCTTCTCCGAAGCGGGATTCCTAGGCCTGCGCTACAAGCCCTTCGCCACGGGCGGCGATCCGGCGCAGAAGCGCTTCGCTGTGGAGGGCGTCGTCGCCGCGGGCATCTCGGACGAGCGGCAGCGAGCGCGGCGGGACCTGCTCCACAAGCTCGACGCGCTGGGAGGCGCGCTGAAGGACGATCCACGGCTGGCGCCGCTGGCCGAGAGCGAGGAACAGGCGTACGACCTGATCCTCGGCGACGCCGGCAAGGTGTTCGATCTCTCAGACGAAAAAGACGAGCTGAAGGATCGCTACGGCCGCAACACGTTCGGGCAGTCCTGCCTGATGGCACGCCGCCTCGTCGAGCGCGGCGTCCCGTACGTCACGATCAACTACAAGGGGTGGGACACCCACAAGCAGCACTTCCAGATCGTGCGCCGGAAGCTGCCGGAGATGGACAGCGGCATGGCGGCGCTGCTGGAGGACCTCTCGGACCGCGGCCTGCTGGAGAGCACGATCGTCTGGTGGAGCGGCGAGTTCGGCCGGGGGCCGAAGGTGCAGTGGGAGGCCCCCTGGAACGGAGGGCGCTCGCACTACGGCCGCGTCTTCTCGGCCGTGCTGGCGGGCGGCGGCTTCCAGGGCGGCCGCGTCGTCGGAGCATCCGATGCGAGGGGAGAGTCCGTGAAGGAGCGGCCCGTCTATCCGTGGGACCTGATCGCCAGCATGTACGAGCTGCTGGGCATCGATCCGGACGGGACGTTCCCGCATCCCCCCGACCTGAAGGTGCGCATCACGCCGTCGAAGGCCGATGGCGTCACGATCGGCGGGCGATTGAGAGAGATCATGTAGCGAGGGAGCGTGTCATGACACGACTCGGAGCCAGCGGTGTCTTGTCCCTCGTTCTGCTCCTCGCGGTGGCGCAGAGCGCGCGGGCGCAGAGGATCCCGCAGATCGGATACGCGTACCCGGCGGGCGGACAGCGGGGCGGTGAGATCGACGTGACGATCGGCGGCCAGTATCTCAGCGGGACGGATGCCGTCTCCATCTCGGGCGAGGGATTGGAGGCCACGGTCTCCGAGTACATCCGGCCGCTGAGGCAGCAAGAGATCAACGAGCTGAGGCAGAAGCTGAGGGAGCTGCAGCAGCGCGTCCAGGCGGCCATGAGGAAGGAGACGGCCAGGAAGGGGGCGAAACGGGCGCTGCAGCCCCGGCCCGCTCTGGTCAAGCAGATCGCGGAGGAGCTCGGGCTCGAGGCCACGGACATGAAGTCCATCGAGGAGCTGCGGCAGAAGCTCAACAACCCGAAGGCCCAGCCCAATCCCCAGATCGCCGAGCTGGTCATCCTGCGGATCCGGATCTCCGCCGATGCCGCCGTCGGCGCGCGCGAGCTGCGTCTGAGAACCGCCGCGGGAGTGTCGAACCCCATCTCGTTCCACGTGGCACAGTGGGCCGAGATCCGCGAGAAGGAGCCGAACGACAGGGCGCCCGATCCCTCCCTCCCCGGCGATCTTCCGGTCGTCATCAACGGCCAGATCCTGCCCGGCGATGCCGACCGCTTCCGCTTCACCGCCCGCAAGGGACAGCGGATCGTCTGCGCCGCGAGCGCCCGGGAGCTGACCCCGTACCTCGCCGACGCCGTGCCCGGCTGGTTCCAGGCGACGCTCGCCCTCTACGAAGCTGCGGGGACCGAGGCGGCGTTCGCGGACGACTATCGCTACCACCCCGATCCCGTGCTCTTCTTCCAGGTGCCCGAGGACGGAGCCTACATCCTCGAGATCCGGGATGCGATCTACCGCGGGCGCGAGGACTTCGTCTATCGCATCGCGGTCGGCGAGCTGCCCTTCATCACGAGCATCTTCCCGCTGGGAGCCAAAGCGGGCGAGACGGCCGTCCTGGAGCTCAAGGGCTGGAATCTCCCCTCCTCCTCGCTCGAGCTGAAGACCGAGGAGGGCGAGAGCGGACTGCGGGCGGTCCGCGTCGAGAAGGATGGCATCGCCTCGAACGCCGTGCCGTTCGCCGCCGGCGCCCTGGCGGAATGCAGGGAGCGCGAGCCCCAGGGCGACGCGGCCGGCGCGCAGCCGATCGAGCTCCCCGTGGTCATCAACGGGCGCATCGATCGCCCCGGCGATCGCGATGTCTTTCGATTCGAGGCGCGCGAGGGCGATGAGATCGTCGCGGCGGTCCACGCTCGGCGGCTGGGATCTCCGCTCGACTCCCGGCTAGAGCTCATCTCCGCCGACGGCCGGCTGCTCGCGGCGAACGACGACCACCAGGACAGGGGCGCGGGACTGGTGACGCATCACGCCGATTCGCGGCTGAGCTGCGCGATCCCTTCGGCCGGGGTCTACTCCATCCAGATCACCGACACGCAGGACAAGGGCGGCGATGCCTACGGGTACCGCCTCCACGTCGGTCCGCCGCGCCCCGACTTCGAGCTGCGCCTCGTGCCCTCGAGCATCAGCGCCCGCGCCGGCGAGACGGTGCCGGTCACCGTCTTCGCCCTGCGGAGGGACGGATTCGACGGCGAGATCTCGCTCCACCTCACGGGTGCGCCGGAGGGATTCGCGCTCGGCGGCGCATGGGTGCCGGCTGGGCAGGAGCAGGTGGTCGCCACCTTGACGGTCCCGCCGGCTCCCCGCCGCGAGCCGTTCAAGCTCTCGCTCGAGGGACGCGCTTCGATCGGAGGACGCGAGGTCTCGAGGGATGCGGTCCCCGCCGACGACAGGATGCAGGCCTTCTTCTATCGCCACCTCGTGC
>JAFGKN010000298.1 GCA_016928605.1 Planctomycetota bacterium
AGGCTGCGCGCTCATCGCACGGTGCTTCGAGTCTTCCGCGAGGAGAAGCCCGTCGTGCAGCCCGCGGGCTGGCTCGGCTCGGATCCCGGCACCCGCGCGTCGGTGGGCCTTGCCACCGTCGTCCGCGGATCCTCGCGCGAGGCGATCGCGGTGCATCCGCCCTGGTTCGAGGGGCGGGCGGGCACGGCGACGCTCGAGTTTCCGCTCCGCCTGCCCGACGCGAAGCCCATCCGCCTCCGATTCGCGACGGCGATCCGCGATCACGATGAGGCCCGCGGCGAGCCCGCGAGCGATGGCGTGACGGTCCGCGCGCGCGCGCTGCCCTGGGACGCGCCCGACGGCGCAGAGGGCGAGGTCCTCTTCGAGCGCCACAGCGCCGCGAAGACGTGGGAAGAGGCCGATGTCGACCTTGCGCGCTTCGCCGGCAAGGCGATCCGCCTCCAGCTCGAGGTCCACCCTGGACCACGGAATGACACGACCTGCGACCAAGCGTTCATCGCGGAGCCGTCGGTGATCGCGGGGACGCCGCCCGCTGCGGATGCTCTCCCGCCCGCAGAGGGCGCGGCATCTCGGCTCCTGGGGACGGTCGAGACGGGCGGCACGGCGTACGAGGTCCGGATCTGGCCCGGCAAGCGCGGCCTCCTCGACACCGCGATCGGCTTCGCGGACGGGGGCCGGAAGCTGCTCCTGCGCGGGTTCTCGGTGCGGGTCCTCGGCGAGGCGCTCGAGGACTGGCGCTCGCCCGCGGTGCTCGTCGCGGCGCGAACCGAGGAGGGTCCCGGGCTATATCGCGTGCGGCACTCGTTCAGCGGCCCCCTGGGGGCGTTCGACCTCGTGGGGGAGCTCGCGATCGAGGGCGGGCTCCTGCGCGCGCGGCTGCGTCTCGAGAACGCGCCCCCGCCGCGGCCGTGGCTCGCGGCCTACATCGAGGACGCCGCCGCCGGCCCGTGGGCGTGGGGCGGCAGGGCGCGAAGGGTCTACGCGGGCCACGGCAACGTCATCGTCGATCCGGGCGCTTTCCGTCTCGGCTTCGACGGGCACCGCCTGGCGACATCGTTCGCCGGCTTCGATTTCGAGACCGGCATCTCCATCGTCGAGGCGGTGGATGTCCCGCCGGATCACCTCGAGGTCACGCCGGACGACCATCGGTACACGATCCACGCTCCGCACGCCCAGACGCGCACGCTGATCCCGGCGCGCGATGTGTGGACCGCGGCGAAGGCCTGGCGCGATGCCTGCGGGCGAGAGGCCGCGGGAGGCGTGACGAAGCTCGCGGGGAAGTTCGTCTTCGACCTCTGGGGCGGACGCTACGCGGAGAGCGCGCGGCTCCTCGAGAGGTCCTTTCGCTGCGGGCTGACCGATGCGGTCGTCGTGTGGCACAACTGGCAGCGGTGGGGCTACGACTACCGCCTGCCGGACATCTACCCGCCGAATCCCCGTCTCGGCTCGCTCGATGAGATGCGTCAGCTCGCGAAGACCTGCGCGGACCACGGAGTCCTCTTCGCGCCCCACGACAACTACATCGACTTCTACCCCGACGCGGAGGGCTTCACGTACGACGCCATCGCGTTCACGAGCTCCGGCGAGCCCGTGAAGGCCTGGTTCAACCCGGGCCCGAAGGCCCAGTCGTACCGGTGGCGCTCCGACCGGGTGCGGGAGCCTCTCGAGCGGAACCTCCGGCTCATACGAGATGGACTCGCTCCCACGGCGTACTTCATCGATGTCTGGTCGTCCATCGGCCCTTACGACTACTGGACGCGGGATGGAGAGTTCTTCGACCGCATCCTCTCGCGGAACACGTGGGGCGAGGCCTTCGCGTGGATCCGGGAGTTCCTCGGAGGCGGCGCGCCGCAGATCTCCGAGAGCGGCCACGACCAGCTCGTGGGCTGGCTCGATGGGGCGCAGACGAACCACCTCCGCGTGAGCCGCCCGGACGAGGGAGTCCGCGACTGGTCCGTCTGGCAGATCCCGTGCGCCGACGCGGAGCGGATCCCGTGGCTCGACGCCGTGCATCACCATCGGTTCGTGCTCCACGGCGCGGGGTACGAGGGGCGCTACGCCGCCGGCCTCGACCGGAAGCTCCACGGCATCTTCAGCGACGACTACATGGCGACGGAGGTGCTGACGGGGCACCCCGCGATGGTGCCGTCACCCTTCGGTCGCGACGTGGTGAGGAAGTACTGGCTTCTCCACGGCGCGATGAAGGCCCTGGCGCTGCGGAAGATCGAGTCGGTGACCTTTGCGGACGGCGACATCCACCGCCAGGAGGTCGTCTGGGAGGGCGGCGCGCGCGTCCTCGTGAACCGCGGAGAGGATGACTGGAAGACGCGGAAGCACGTCCTTCCTCCGTACGGCTTCTTCGTCGAGGTGCCGCGCGCTCCGGGCGCATCCGGCGCGGACATCGAGGCCGCGGTGGAGAAGCTCCGCGGCCGCACGGTCGAGTGGAGCCTTTCGCCGGACGGCTTCTACGCGAACGTCCGCGACGGCGGCGAGCCCCTCCGCGTCTTCGTCGTGAAGACAGGCGGGGCGGCGCGGATCTTCGAGAAGGAGGGCAACGTCGCGGTCCAGCCGCTCCCAGGAGGCGGCGGGTTCTCGCTGGGCCTCGAGTGGGATGACTGCTTCGAGCTCGTTCTCGGGAAGATCCCTCCAGCGCCGCCGGCGAGCGCCGACATCCTCGACGAGGACGGCAACGTGGTCGGCGAGGTGCCGCTGCGCCGCGAGGGGCAGTTCGTGACGCTCGACGTCGAGGCGGGCGCCTTTATGTACCGACTGAAAAGCTAGGGTGACCGTTTCAGGAGCGAGGCTCCTTCCGGCGGATCCTCACGTCATCCGTCGGTATCCGCGGCGAAGCCCATGAGAAGGACCGAGCCATGACGAGGACAGAGCGATGATCGAGACGGCGATGCTCCATCCACGCCGCGGTGCGGCGATGGCCGCCGGCTCTGCGGGCCTCGGGAGGCGCCGCGGCCTGCGAGACGCGGCGAGCCTCGGGAGGCGTTGCGGCCTGCGAAGCGCCGCGCGAGGCGGTGCTGTGCTCCTCGCGCTCACCGGCGCGGTGCACCTGTCCCTCGCGTGTGGAGCGGAGAGCGGAGATCTCGCCAGCTCGCTCGGCATGCGGTTCGCTCGGATCGAGGCGGGCTCCTTCCGCAGGGGCTCGGAGGACGGGGACTTCGACGAGCAGCCCGCGAGGGATGTCACCATCTCGTGCTCTTTCCTCCTGGGAGTGACGGAGGTCACGAACGCCCAGTACGAGGCCTTCGACCCCGCCCACCGCGCGCTTCGCGGGAAGCTCGGGTACTCCCGCGACGACGACGAGGCCGTCGTCTTCGTGAGCTGGGAGGATGCCGTGAAGTTCTGTGAGTGGCTCACGGCGAAGGACGGCAAGACCTACCGCCTCCCCACGGAGGCCGAGTGGGAGTACGCGTGCCGCGCGGGCACGTCGACCCCGTTCCACGCGGGCGGCGAGCTGCCGGCGGCGCTGCAGAAGAACCCGGTGGAGAGCTGGTTTCCCTCGCGGCCCGAGGCGGCGGTGCCGCTCCACGTCGGGCGGACGCCCGCGAGCGCGTGGGGGCTCCACGACATGCACGGCAACGTCGAGGAGTGGTGCGCGGACTGGTACGGCCCGTATCCTGCGGCCGCCGAGACCGATCCCGTCGGTCCTGCATCGGGCGACTTCCGCGTGTCGCGCGGCGGAAGCCACTCGACGCCCGCGCGGTACCTGCGGTCGGCCAACCGCATGGGCTCGTTGCCGGATGACAGGAGCTGGCTCATCGGATTCCGCGTCGTCCAGGCGGAGCCCCCCGCGACGCCCCCACACCCGCCGCCGGAGCCGCCTCTCCACTGCCGCGATGTCCGGCAGGAGAGGCCGCCCCATCCGGAGGAGGGGCCCGACGCGAGCGCGCCTTACTTCTGCGGTCCGCGCCAGTACGTGAAGGTGCCGCCGGGCTCGGAGGGTCCGATCTTCTCGCGGCACAACCATTGCCCCGCGCTCGTCGCTTGCCCGAACGGAGACCTGCTCGCCATCTGGTACACCTGCCGCCGGGAGCCGGGGCGGGAGCTCGGGATCGCCGCGAGCCGGCTGCGCCGGGGCGCCGAGGAGTGGGAGCCCGCGAGCCCCTTCTGGGACGCGCCCGACCGGAACGACCACGCGTCCGCGCTGTGGGCGGACGAGAAGGGGACGCTGTACCACTTCAACGGACTCTCCGCCGCGGCGACGTGGGGATCGCTGGCCACGGTGCTGCGGACAAGCTCAGACAGCGGCGCCACGTGGTCGAACGCTCGGCTCATCCTTCCCGAGCACGGCCTGCGGCACATGCCCGTGGAGACGGTGCTCCGGCTGCGCGACGGGAGGATCCTGCTGGCCTGCGACGCCGCGACGGGCGGCGCCGGCGGCACTGCGGTCGTCCTCAGCGCCGACGGCGGGAAGACATGGGAGGACCCCGGCGAGGGGAAGCCCGCGCCCCGCTTCGAGGCGGGTTCGACCGGCGCCTGGATCGCGGGCATCCACGGTTTTGTCGTCGAGCTTCGCGACGGGCGGCTTCTCGCCTTCGGCCGGGGGAACGACATCGACGGCCGCATGCCGCGGAGCATCTCCGCCGACGGAGGGAAGACCTGGACTTACTCGGCGAGCCCCTTCCCTCGGATCGGCGGTGGACAGCGCGCCGTGCTCCTTCGGCTTGCCGAGGGGCCCATCCTGTTCGCATCGTTTGCGCGGCAGCTCGAGGTCAAGGACTCGGAGGGAAACGAGCGAGAGGTCTCGGGCCTCTTCGCCGCGCTTTCCCTCGACGAGGGAGAGACGTGGGGCGTGCGTCGGCTTGTCACCGACGGCGGTCCGCCGCGCCGCGTCGATGGCGGCGGGAACACCGGATGGTTCACGCTGGGTCCCGAGTCCGCGGAGCCCAAGGGATATCTCTCCATCTGCCAGACGCCGGATCGCGTGATACACCTCATCTCTAGCAAGCAGCACTACGCTTTCAACGCCGCCTGGGTGAAGACGCCGCTGCCGGCCGCCGCCGAAGCGAAGTGACGAGGCCGCGCCCTGACAGCCCGCGCCGCACGGGTCGAGAGGGCGCGCGAGCGCGCGCCGCTCGTCCACGACGAGAAACTTGTTTTCGGCCGAGTACTCGAGGTGCCGCGCGGCAGGGGCGATCCCCTCCGCACGCGCGCACAACTTCGGCGAGGAGAAAGCGGGTCATGCCACGGCTTGCTCCCTGCAGAGGGAGCCCGGAATTCCGACCTCTCTCAAACCCCCTTGGGATGCGCCATGGCCCACTGGGCCATCTCCGCCGCGAAACGCACCTCGAAGTCGTCCAGGGTCAGGATGTGCACGTGATAGCTGGCCGGGCCCACCACGTGCAGGCCCTGGGCGTCGAGGTGCCAGGGCAGGTCCCGGATGGCGATGACACCGTAGCCCACAGCCCCGCCCACATTGAGGTTGTTGCGTCCCGCCAGACTCGCTCCTCCTACCGTTACCATGCTGTGGGCGACGGGCAGACCTGCGCCCGGATAGTGGAATCCGACGATCAGCCCCGGAGCATTCAGGCGGAGAACGTCCATCTGGGTCCTGATCCTGGGGTCCGTCCGCTGGGCCAGCACTCGGTCGGCGAGGTGCATGTAGCCGCCCCGCCAGTCGCGCAAACGTTTCACCTGGTCCTCCCCCACGGACTTTGCCGCCACGAGCCAGGCGAAGACCGCCTCATGACAGTTGCCGCCGCCGGCGGGAGGGGGGCTCAACGCGGCCGTGGCCAGTTGCTGTGCAGTCGCCATGTTTCCTTCCTCCTTGGGATGAAGGCCTGGTTCCTTCCAGGAACCGCGGTCTCTGGCTGTGGACGCCGGGAGACTCTGCCGTTCTGACGTGCCATTGAGCATACCTCCGGGACACGGCGGTCGTACCAAGATTCTCATCGCGAGGACACTTCTTCGTCCTCCACGTGCACGCGCTCGCCCTCCAACCGTGAAATCCCGCAAGACCCACCAGACGCGTGTCCCCCCTTTGGAGACGGGGGCGTGCCACACCTGGCTGCCGCCCTCCCGTGCCCTCGACGGGGGAGCTCGGGTTACGTTCCATGAAGATCGACGGTGTACCGAGGGTATCGTAGAACCTCATGTCTTCCTACGCCCCCCTTCGGGGGGCTTCCTGAAGCCTCGGGTTCTACCGGAGGAGTCAGACCTGATGCTCACGGCTCGGGGATGCTCTTCAAAGGGAGAAACATCGGCGTCAAGGCGGGACGCGCGGGCGAAG